>DASQRI010000341.1:0-12681 GCA_035642975.1 Mycobacterium sp. | reverse complement strand
CAACTTGCCCTGCGAAGCCTGGTTGGCATTCCACGCGTCGCGGATCTTGCCCCACACAAAGTAGACGGGTCCGCCGTTCCGGTAGATCAGGACACCGTCGTCGAACTGCTGGTAGACACCGCTGTTGTCCTTGGTGTTCTTCTGGTTGTCGAACGGTGCGCCCAGGTCCTTCTTTTGAGCATCGTTAAGGGACTCCCACTTCGCCAGAATCGGTCCCTCGACGGTGTACGGCGTGCCGTTTGCACCGTTGATCTGCGTCGAGGTCGGTGCCGCTGGAGTCGTTGACGGCGACATGGCAGCCGGAGACGACGTGGACGACGCGGAAGATGTTGCAGAACTCGTAGATTGGCCGGAGTTGGTCTGATGGTTGCAGCCCGCACCGATCAGGGCGAACGCGGCAATTGCGATTGAGAACGACGCTGTTCTTTTGGTCATCGCTTGCATTTCTTCCTCTCGAATACCTTTCGAATCCCCTCGGACAAGCCCCTGTCGACCTGCCCAAATTTTGATGCTAGGCCGATCCGATCTTGTTGGGCGCAAAATCGTGATGACCCGCGGCGGCGATCGGCGGCGCGGTCAATCCCGCGCTCGGTGTGGCCCAGGCAACTATCGCCGCACACCGACACCAAGCTCACAGTGGGAAACGCGCGACTACCCGATACCCTCGGTACCGTGAATTCCCTCGACTGGGCCGACCGACCCGAGACGTCACATTTCGGGCCCGCGTCGTGGCAATCCAGCATGCTCGCCCTGCTGACCGCGATCTTTGTCCGGCCCGTGCTGGCCACCTTGACCGTCATCGGCATCGTCATCAATCGCCTGAGCCCCCACACCTTGCAACGGGCGCGCCTGGACGGGATCGACCGGCCGCTGCGGCTGATTCCGCCGCTGCCGGACACCGACGTCACGCGCGTCGCCCTGCCGCGTTGCCCCGCCGAATGGGTGGTCGCCCCGCAGGCTCACGGCTCCGCATCGGTGGTCCTCTATTTCCACGGCTCGGCGCTGGTGACCCTCGGGCTCAATTCGCACCGTCGGTTCGTCAGCAGACTCTCCGCCGCAACCGGGGCGCAGGTATTCAACGTCGGTTATCGGCTGGCACCGCAGGCCACCATCGAAGACGCGGTCGCCGACGGGCTGGACGCGTACCGCTATGTGCTTTCGCGCGGGTTCGCCCCTGAGCGCATCGTGCTGGCCGGGGACTCGGCGGGCGGCCTGCTGGCCGCCGACGTCGCGCTCGCGGCGCGGGACGCCGGGCTGCCGGTGCCGGCCGGGCAGGCGCTGATGTCGCCGCTGACGTCAGCGGACATGAGCTTGAAGTACCGGGCCCTCAAGGATCACCGCGACGTGATGTTTCCGTTCATGACGGTGAAGTTCATCTACGACGTGTTCGCCACCGTCAACGGCACGCGGCCGCCGCCGCTGATGCCACCGGAGGCCGACCTGCGCGGCCTCGGGCCGTTCCTGTTGCAGGTCGGCACCCACGAGATGCTGCTCAATGACACCTTCGCGCTGGCCGACCGGCTGCGGGCGCACGACGTACCGGTCTGGGTGCAGGAGTGGCACAAGGCCATGCACATGTTCCAGCTCGGCTTCGACGTCAACCCCGACGCCCGCCGCGCGGTCGACGAGGTGGCCGCGTTCATCCGCTACGCGACGGCGGGACAAGAAGAGGTCAGCGCCTAGCCCGCCGGCGTTTCAGTGGGCGAAGTGCCGCGCGCCGGTCAGGTAGAGCGTCACACCGGCCGTGGCCGCTGCCGCGGTGACTTCGTCGTCGCGCACCGAGCCGCCCGGATGCACGATCGCTTTCACGCCCGCGCCGGTCAGTGTCTCCAGTCCGTCCGGGAACGGGAAGAACGCATCGGAGGCCGCCACCGCGCCACGGACCCGGTCACCGCCGCGTTCGACCGCCAGCCGCGCCGCGTCGACGCGGTTGACCTGACCCATCCCGATCCCGATGGTCGCACCGGCGCCTGCGATGACGATCGCGTTGGATTTGACCGCGCGACAGGTACGCCAGGCAAAGGCCAGATCCGCCAGCGTCGCCGGGTCGGCGGCGTCACCGGTCGCCAACGTCCAGTTGTTCGGGTCGTCGCCGGGTGCGTCGATCCGGTCACGTTGCTGCATCAGCAGCCCGCCGCTGATCTGACGACGCTCAGTGCCCTCGCCCATCGGTTCGGAGGCCACCAGCACGCGGATGTTCTTCTTGCGTGCCAGCAGGTCGACCGCGCCCGGGGCGTAGGCGGGCGCCACGATCACCTCGGTGAAGATCGTGCTCACGTACTCGGCCATCTCGACGCTGACCTCGGTGTTGGCCGCGATCACTCCACCGAACGCGCTGAGCGGATCACATTCGTGGGCCTTGCGGTGCGCATCGGCGACCGACGCCGAGGAGACCGCGATCCCACACGGGTTGGCGTGCTTGATGATCGCCACGCAGATCTGCTCGTGGTCGAAAGCCGCCCGCCAGGCCGCGTCCGCGTCGGTGAAGTTGTTGTACGACATCTCTTTTCCGTGGAGCTGCTCGGCCTGCGCCAGGCCGGGCCACGCCCCGTCGTCGACGTACAGCGCGGCCTGCTGATGCGGATTCTCGCCGTAGCGCAGCAGGGTCGAGCGTCGCCACGTCCCGGCGAACCACTCCGGGAATGCCTGCGCCGGCTGCTCGGGCGCCAGCGTCGACTCCATCCAGCCGGCAACCGCGACGTCGTACTCGGCTGTGTGCCGAAACGCCAACGACGCCAATTTCTTTCGCTCGGCAAGGGTAAATCCGCCGTTGCGCACCGCGGCCAGCACACCGTCGTAACCGAGCGGGTCGGTCACCACCGCAACGCTCGGATGGTTCTTGGCCGCCGCGCGGACCATCGACGGCCCGCCGATGTCAATCTGCTCGACGCACTCGTCGACACTCGCGCCGGAATCCACCGTCTCGCTGAACGGGTACAGGTTGACCACTACCAGCTCGAAGGCCGCGATGCCGAGTTGCTCGAGCGCCGCGGCGTGCTCCGGTTTGCGCAAGTCGGCCAGCAGCCCGGCGTGCACGCTGGGATGCAGCGTCTTGACCCGCCCGTCGAGCACCTCGGGAAAACCGGTCACCTCTTCTACCGGCGTTACCGGAATCCCTTTCTCAGCAATGGTTTTCGCGGTCGATCCGGTTGAGACGATATCAACGCCGGCGGTGTGCAGGCCGCTGGCGAGCTCGACGAGCCCGGTTTTGTCGTACACGCTGATCAATGCGCGCCGGATCGGCCTTCTTCCGTCGTTGCTCATCCGATAGTCGCCTTTCGTCCGATCCAGGTCACGCCGCCGGTCGCCACCGCGGCTATTACGTCCACCAGCAACCAACGTTCGGTGACCTTGATGCGCTCATGCAGGGTCTGCTCGTCGTCGTCGTCGAGCACCGGAATGGGTTGCTGGGCCAGTATCGGGCCGGTGTCGGTGCCGGCGTCCACCAGGTGCACCGTGCAGCCGGTGACCTTCACCCCGTGGGCCAGCGCATCGGCTACCCCGTGCGCACCGGGAAACGCCGGCAGCAGGGTCGGATGGGTGTTGAGGATGCGCCCCTGGAATTTCGAAAGAAATTGTGGCCCAAGGATTTTCATGAAACCAGCCGAGACCACCAGGTCAGGCGAATGGGCTGCGGCGGCCTCGGTGAGCGCGGCGTCCCAGGCGTCGCGGTCGGGGTGGTCGGCCAGCCGGACTCGGAAGGTCGGCAGGGACGCCGCGGCCGCGATGTCGGCGGCCGGGCAGTCGCGGTCCACACCAACGGCGACCACCCGCGCCGGATAGTCACCGGCGGCGGCGTCCAGCAAGGACGCCAGCAGCGAACCGGTACCCGACGCCAGCACCACCAATCGTGCCGGTGCACTGGGAGGCACGCGGAACGGTTGCTGCACAGGGCGAGCCTAGCTGTCGTCCTCCGACGACGATGCGGGCCGGTCTCCGGCCCGAGGAGGAGCCGGACCATCAAACCCGTCCAGCTCTGTTGGCGGCGCCTGCACGGCGGCGTCGGGGTCGTCGCCTTCGCTTTCAGCGATCGGTTCGGCGATCGGTTCGACAGCGGGATCTGCGGCGGGCTGCGCGGGCCGCACCGGCTTGGGTTTCCGCGGCCGGTATCTGATCCCGCCGGCCATCGCGACGGTGACGGCGCCGACGGCGGTGAACCACAGGAACACCGCGAACCCGAAAGTGCCCTGGTCGATTCCGACGTCGCCGAAGTTGCCCAACTGCCCGCTGCCTGCGTAACCGAGCAGCGCCATGGTCAGTGCCGCCACCAACGCGGCAATCCCCACCTTCGCCATCGCCGCGGAGATCGGCAACGGTCGGCGCGCACACTGCTGCCCGAGCGCAACCCCGGCGGACGCGCCGACGATGAGCAGCGCGACCCAGCCCGGCCCGAGCGGCGGGTTAGGGACCGCGGCCAACACCGGCAGCGCCGGAATGTCGCCGCCGAACACGGTGAACGAGCTGAACGTCGCAAAACCCAGATGGGCGCTGGATCCCACTGCCATCGCGGCGGTCCCGACGATGACGTTGGGCACGTAGAGCACCGACAGCACGGTCAGGCTGAACTGGCCGAAAATCGAGTTGGTGATCGCGTACAGCTGCTGCATCGTGCCCCAATGCACGACCAGCGAGCCGGCCGTGATCAGACCCGACAGCCCCAGCAGGGCAAGCACACCTGCCGTCGCGGCGCGCAGCGAATCGGGCAGCCAATCCGGCAACGGCGACGCCCCGAGGACCCGGCGGCCGACCCGCGTACCCACACCGATGGACGCACCGATGGCATGGACCACCAGCACGCTCATGAAGGCGCGCAACGCGCTCGGCGTCTGCAGTTCGGTGATCACCGATGCCGCGTCGTGAATGACGGCGAGCGCGATGGCGGCGATCAACAGCGGCCCGCCCAGCGCCGAGGCGACGATCCACCGGATGACGAACCAGGACGCCGTCGCCGGGGTGGCATGCGCGGTGGTGCGCGCGGTGCCCCACACCATCAGCAGTACCGGCAGCAACGGCATCACACCGAGTTCGCGGCCGCCGATCGAGATCGGCACCTGATGTACGCCGAGCCACATGCTGGCGATCGCGCCCAGCGCGCCGGTCATGTCGCTGTTGGCGATCACCAGTTGCAGCAGCGTCACTGCCGCGATGACAACCAACGCCACCAAAGCGGGGCCGAACGCGACCCGCAACAGGTCGCGAGCCTGGCGAGCGCCCGCCGTTCGACTGTCCTGCACCCGCGTCACGCCTCGCGCACGCTGACTACCGGGTCACCTGGGCCCACCGCGCCCGAGAGCGCACCGTTAGGACTGTGACGGGCCCGACGGCGAGGACGGCGCCTGTGGCTGCTGACCCTGGCCGTACGAGTGCTGGCCGTGGCCGGACCCGCCCTGGTCGGCGGAGTTGCCCTGACCCGAGCCGGACGACGGTGGGGGGCTGAAGCTGGGGAAACCCGTTGGCGGGGTAGGCGATCCCTGTTGGTGCGCCTGCGGCGAGTTCTGCTGCGGTCCGGACTGCGGGGCCGGCAGCGGTCCGGACTGCGCGCTGAAGCCACCGGTCGAGGGCCCCGACGGGTAGGCGCCGTACTGGGTCCCGTATCCGGACTGCTGGTAGGGAGGCTGTTGACCGTAGTAGCCGTACTGTCCGTAGTGCCCGTACTGGTCGTACTTGGGCCGCGGTGCCGGTGGGGTGATCACGCCGGCATCCAGCAAGACTGCAATGATCGCGAGCGCGGCCTGGACGACGCCGGAGCCGACGGCGATCCACAGTGCCCAGCCTCGGCCGGACGCGCCGATGGTGTCCTCGATCAGCAGTAACCCGCCCAGCACGGCGACCGCGGCCACCACCGCCGAGAAGTTCTTGGCCTTGGGCAACAAGCTCACCCCGGCCAGCAGCCCCGCGAGCAGGGCCAGGTCAACGGGCAACGTGCTGCCGCTTTCGACGAGCTCGTCACCGTTGGGAAGGATGCGGGTGATCATCGGGCCGTAGCTGACCAGGTAGATCGCCAAGCCCAGGGCAAGCACTCCGATGCTCAGATATTGCTTCAGATTGCTCTCACCGTCACCGGATTTCGCGAACGACGGTGTGGCGGTGGACCCGTAGGAGCCGGGCGACTGCGCGGGCGGATATCCGGGACTGCCGGGCGGGTAGGTCATGGCTTCTCCTGTGCCTTCCAGTGCTGTTACGGCGCCACTGTCATGCGGCGCTGGTACTCCCGCGCGCCGCTCCTCGCGAGGCTACCTCGGACCGCTCTGTGAACGCCGTGGCGGCGGCTGGCGCGGGCTTTGCGACGCGAGCCAATCAACCACGCTAGCGCACTGTGGGCGGTAGGCGGCGCGGACCTCGGGGTGGTGTCGCGCCAGATAGCGACCCCGGCGCTTGCCCGCAAGATTGGAACACGTTCTAATTCGTCCATGGACTACGGGCTTGTGCTGTTCACCAGCGATCGCGGTATCACCCCGGCGGCGGCTGCCACGCTTGCCGACAACCACGGGTTTACGACCTTCTACGTACCCGAACACACCCACATTCCGGTCAGGCGCGAAGCGGCCCATCCGACGACCGGTGACGAATCGCTGCCCGACGACCGCTATATGCGCACGCTGGATCCGTGGGTCAGCCTCGGCGCGGCGTGTGCGGTCACCTCGAGGGTGCGGCTGTCGACCGCAGTGGCGCTGCCGGTCGAGCACGATCCGATCACGCTGGCGAAATCTATCGCGACCCTCGATCACCTGTCCGGCGGGCGAGTCAGCCTGGGCGTCGGGTTCGGCTGGAACACCGACGAGCTCGCCGACCACGGCGTGCCGGCCGGGCGCCGCCGCACCATGCTGCGCGAATACATCGAGGCGATGCGGGAGCTGTGGACCAAGGAAGAAGCGTCCTACGACGGCGAGTTCGTCAACTTCGGGCCCAGCTGGGCGTGGCCCAAGCCGATACAGCCGCACATCCCGGTGCTGGTCGGGGCCGCGGGCAACGAGAAGAACTTCAAGTGGATCGCGCGCAGCGCCGACGGCTGGATCACCACCCCCCGCGACTTCGACATCGACGAGCCGGTGAAGGTGCTGCAGGACACCTGGGCAGCCGCCGGCCGGGAGGGCGCGCCGCAGATCGTGGCGCTGGACTTCAAGCCGGTGCCGGAGAAGTTGGCGCACTGGGCCGAACTCGGAGTGACCGAGGTGCTGTTCGGGTTGCCCGACAAATCTCACGAAGAGGTCGCCGCGCATGTGGAGCGACTGGCCGGCAAACTCGCCGCCGCGGTCTAGCCTGGCGCACCATGACAGCCGACGACGAGCAGAGCCGGTTCTATCCTTTTCGCTACGAGCCGCGTCTGGCTCCGATCTGGCTGCCGTTCCGGCTATGGCCTGCCGCGCAGGGCGTGACGGTGACCGAGGACGGCCGTCTGATCGCCCGCTACGGGCCGCTTCATGTCGAAGCACCCCTGTCGCAGGTGGTGCACGCGCACGTCACCGGCCCGTACCGGTGGTGGACCGCGGTGGGCGCGCGGCTGTCGATGGCCGACGACGGACTCACGTTCGGCACCAACGCGACCGAAGGGGTGTGCATCCACTTCGAGCCGCGCATTCACCGCGTGCTGGGTCTGCGTGACCATTCGGCGCTCACCGTGACGGTCGCGGACAGCGAGGGCTTGGTCGCCGCGATCAAAAGCGGCGGCTAGTCAGCCGAGCGAGCAGCGGTTGCCGTAATCGAACGAGCGCACAACAACGGGATGTCTCAGTGGCTCGCCGTCGGTCAGCAACGCGATCAAATCGTCGTCCTCGGTGGTCGCCAAGAACCGGCTGTCGTCGGCGTCGAGCCGGCCGATGACGATCCCGGTCGGCCGTCCGGCGTCGCGCCGGACCGTGTAGGTCTCGACGGTGCCCGGCCCGTCGGCGTGTTCGGTCACCGGCACGGTGGGCGCCCGGGCGACCTGGGCTTGCAGTTCCGCGCTGCGGTCCGGCTTCCACTCCGCCGGTGCCGCCGAATAGATCCCGACCGAGTACTTGCTCAGGATGCCGCCGTTGGCGCCGACGAGGCCGAATTGCCCGGGCGCACTGCGGCATTGGGCGATCGTCTCGGCGATGGCGTGCATCGAGTAGTTGTTGCCTGCGCCGCCGAAGAACGGCAGGCCGCCGGTCAGGGTCAGACCGCGCGGATCGTCGGTCGCGAGTCCCACGCCGTCGCAGATGTTGAACACCGGCACCGCGAAACAGCTGTACAGATCGAACGTGGCGATATCGTCGAGGCCGAGCCCGGCGGCCGCGAGTGCTTCCTGCACCGCCGCCACCGCCGACGGGGAGTGCCCGAGATCCGGTCGAACCAGCAGGCTCTGCTCTTCCATGTCGGCGTGCCCGTGCAGGTAGACCCAATTATCTTCGGGCACACCGAGTTTGCGCGCGGCCTCGACCGACATCAGCAGCGCGGCCGCACCCTGATTCACCTGATCACGGGCGACCAGCAGCCGAGGATACGGATCGGAAATCATCCGGTTGCTCTCGGTGACCGTGATCAATTCCTCGACGCTGCGCACCACCGGCGCTGCGGCGAAAGGATTTTCGGCAGCCACCTTGGAGAACGGCGCAAACAGCTCAGCCATCCGACGCAGGTAATCCTTGGGCCCGAGACCGGTTCCGGCCCGACGGGCGTTCTCCAGCAGCCCATATTGGGTCGGCGCGTCGACCAGCCCGTGGATGACCGTGTATTGGCTGATGAGTCGCTCTAAGCCGTGGCCGCGGTCTTCCAGTGACCCGTCGACGGTTTCGGAGAAATCGGGCCGGTTGTCAGCCCCGGCGAAGTAGCGGTTGGTCGAGGTCGCGTCGGACCCGAAGACCATCGCGACCTCCGAGCGGCCGGCGACGATCGCCCCGGCCAGTTCGGTGATCAGGTGCTGCGGGCCCTGGCCGCCGACGAGTTCCAGGATCGCGCGGGCGGGGTCGGCGCCGATTCGGTTGGTCACCGACCGCGGGTAGTTGTTCGACTTGCCCAACACCGCCTTGGCCGGCCCGGAAATCTCGAATTGCCTTATGCCGGCGACGGTGTCGATCGACGCGGCGACCTTGGCGGCGTCGGCGCCGCAGTCCTCGAGAGCCGCGCGGGCGCCCGCCGCCGCCAGTTCGACGGCCGACATTCCGCGGTAGTACGCATCGTCAATGCGTTCTGCGGCCTGTCCGA
Source organism: Mycobacterium sp. (assembly GCA_035642975.1). GTDB lineage: Bacteria > Actinomycetota > Actinomycetes > Mycobacteriales > Mycobacteriaceae > Mycobacterium. Next base: position 3,516 of record DASQRI010000341.1, on the reverse strand, counting down.
CACCGACGATGACCGGCGTGCGGGGCTCAATGGCACCCATGATCAGGCTTACAGGCTCTCCAGGATGTGCCGGGCAAGCGCGGCGGTCTCCGAAGGCGTCTTGCCGACCTTGACGCCGGCCCCTTCCAAGGCTTCCTTCTTGGCGGCGGCGGTGCCCGACGAGCCGGACACGATGGCACCGGCATGGCCCATCGTCTTGCCTTCCGGCGCAGTGAATCCGGCGACATAGCCGACGACCGGCTTGGACACGTTGGCCCTGATGTAGTCGGCCGCGCGCTCCTCGGCGTCACCGCCGATCTCACCGATCATCACGATGACCTTGGTCTCGGGGTCCTTCTCGAACGCCTCGATCGCGTCGATGTGGGTGGTGCCGATCACCGGGTCACCGCCGATGCCGATCGACGTAGAGAACCCGAAATCGCGCAGCTCGTACATCATTTGGTAGGTCAGCGTGCCGGACTTGGACACCAGGCCGACGGGCCCCGAGCCGGTGATATTGGCAGGTGTGATGCCCACCAGCGCCTGGCCGGGGGTGATGATGCCCGGACAGTTCGGGCCGATGATGCGGGTCTTGCCGCCCTTGTCCAGGTTGTAAGCCCAGGCATATGCGCTGTCCTGCACCGGGATTCCCTCGGTGATGACCACCAGCAGCGGGATCTCGGCGTCGATGGCCTCGATGATCGCGTCTTTGGCGTAGACCGGCGGCACGAAGATGATCGAGACGTCCGCGCCGGTCTTCTCGATCGCCTCGACGACGCTGCCGAACACCGGCAGCTCGACGGGGTTGTCGTTGACGTCCTTGTGCGCGACCGTGGTGCCGGCTTTACGCGCGTTGACACCGCCGACGATGTGGGTGCCGGCCTTGAGCATCCGGGCGGTGTGCTTGGTGGCCTCAGAGCCGGTGATGCCCTGCACGACAACCTTGTTGTCCTTGGTCAAGAAGATAGCCATGGGTCAGTTGTCCTTTCTCTGGTGTCGACCCGCTGCGCCCGGCTGAGCCGCGCTTGCGATCGCCACGTCAGGCGTTCGCCAGCTGGGCGGCCTTGTCGGCGGCTTCGTCCATCGTCGGAACCACCGTCACCAGTGGGTGGTTCGCTTCGGCCAGGATGCGCCGGCCCTCGTCGACGTTGTTGCCGTCCAGCCGGACCACCAGCGGCTTGTTGGCCTCGTCGCCCAGCATTTTCAGCGCGGTGACGATCCCGTTCGCGACGGCGTCGCATGAGGTGATGCCGCCGAACACGTTCACGAAGACGCTCTTGACCTGTTTGTCGCCCAACACGACATCGAGCCCGGCGGCCATCACCTCAGCGGACGCGCCGCCACCGATGTCGAGGAAGTTGGCCGGCTTGACCCCGCCGTGCTTCTCGCCGGCGTAGGCCACCACGTCGAGAGTCGACATGACCAGACCCGCGCCGTTGCCGATGATCCCGACCTGGCCGTCGAGCTTGACGTAGTTGAGGTCGTGCTCCTTGGCCTTGAGTTCCAGCGGGTCGGTTGCGTCGCGGTCCTCGAATTCGACGTGCCCTGGGTGACGGAAATCGGCGTTGCCGTCGAGCGTCACCTTGCCGTCCAGCGCCAGAATCTGATCGTCGGGTGTACGCACCAACGGGTTGACCTCGACAAGCGTGGCGTCCTCGGCAACGAAGACCTCCCACAGCTTGGCGATGGTGATGGCCGCGGCGTCGAGCACCTCGGCCGGCAGGTGGCCCTGCTCGGCGATCGACCGGGCGAACGCGAGATCGACTCCCTTGACCGCATCCACCGCGACCCTGGCCAGCCGGTCCGGCTTGGTGGCCGCGACCTCTTCGATCTCCACTCCGCCCTCCACCGAGCACATCGCCAGGTAGGTGCGGTTAGCCCGGTCGAGCAGGAAGGAGATGTAGTACTCCTCAGCGATGTCGCTGGCCTCAGCGACCAGCAGTTTCTTGACGATGTGGCCTTTGATGTCCAGACCGAGGATGTTCTTCGCGTGGGTGTAGGCGTCCTCGGCGGTCGCGGCGTACTTCACGCCGCCCGCCTTGCCCCGACCGCCGACCTTGACCTGGGCCTTCACCATCACCGGCCGGCCGATCTCCTCGGCAATCGCCTTGGCCCCTTCGGCGGTGTCGGTGACCCGCCCGGGTGTCGTTGGGACGTTGTGCTTGGCGAACAGTTCTTTTGCCTGGTACTCGAAAAGATCCATGGGCTCACTTCTATGTGTCGGCCTAGTTGTCTGTATGTACGCGAGCCCAAGGTTTTCCGATGCCCGCTTGCGGGAACTGTATCGACACGGCTGGAAGGTTCCACCGTCGGCATCCATGGATGTGGCAGATCTCACCGCACCGTGCGGAGTGATTCGAATCACATTCATCGGTGGATTTTGGCCTCAGCTTGCGACGCCCCGCGCTCGCCGGTTAACGTCTCAGGGTCCAGATAACGTTATGGTTACGGCCCGAGGGACAATCAGGTTGACCCAGCAAATCCCGGTACGGTCTCCTGCGCGTGGAGAGTCCTGGGGCTCGCGCGACCGCGGCTCCGAATTTCACCGCAACGAAGTCACCGACATCATCCCGTTCAATGAGTTTGGGAACCTGGATGACCTGGATTTCAGCGACAACATCACCTTTGACAAGGAAGCCCAGGTGCTACGCGCACCTGAGCTTGATGACCTGGACGACACCGACAACCTGGTTGTCTCGCAGCTCGCCGGCCCGACCGTGGTCGAGCCGAGCGCGCAGCGCCGCGTCAACGCGTCCGGGCCTGACCTGCGCAGACGCCGAAGCGACGAGGGGCCGCCCAGTTCCCGCGGGCAACATCGCAGACAGCTGAGCAGCCCCGCCCGAGGCCGGGTGCTGATCGGCGCGATGGCCGCCGGTGCTGCCGCCGCGGCCGCGCATGCCGCCACGCACAGTCCTGATCACTCCAGGGCCGAGACGATGCTGGCCGCCGATTCGGCGACCATGAACGGCGGGCCCATCAGCACCTCCGCCCGTGGCATGCAGATGGTGACCGTGCAGCCCACTGCCACCGTCGCGGTGCACAACGCCGAACTGGCCCATGCCGTGGCCTTCGCTCAGGAGCGTGCCCAGCGCGAGGCCAGGCTGCAGCAGCCGCTGTTCGTCATGCCGACCAAGGGCATCTTCACCTCGGGCTTCGGCTACCGGTGGGGCGTACTGCACGCCGGCATCGACCTCGCCAACTCGATCGGCACCCCGATCCATGCCGTATCCGACGGGGTGGTCATCGACGCCGGCCCGACCGCCGGCTACGGAATGTGGGTCAAGCTGCGCCACGCGGACGGCACGGTCACGCTCTACGGTCACGTCAACAGCACGTTGGTCAGCGTGGGCCAGCGGGTGATGGCGGGCGACCAGATCGCGACCATGGGCAACCGCGGCAATTCCACTGGCCCACACCTGCATTTCGAGGTGCTGCTGGGCGGCACCCAGCGGATCGACCCGGTGCCGTGGCTGGCCAAACGAGGCCTGTCCGTCGGCACCTTCGCCGGTTGACCGGTGACCGACCCGAACAACCCCG
>DASQRI010000340.1:0-2746 GCA_035642975.1 Mycobacterium sp. | reverse complement strand
CCAGGACGGCCGTCACGGCGCCGGTCACCGTGGCGGTCACAGCTGCCCACGCGGCGGCAACCCCGGCTTGCACGGCTGCCCACGCGGCGGTGAGCGCCGCCAGGATCGAGGCGCCGATGGTGGTGACCAGGGTGACGACGGCCGTGAGCGCGGTGGTGATGGCGGTAGTGATCGCGGTCCACGCCGTCGTCACCCCCGTGGTGATGGTGGTCCAGACCGTGGTGAGCAGCGTGAGCAGCGTGGTCCCCCACGTGGTGATGGTGGCCAGGAGCGTGGTCAGGATCGTGGTGATAGTGGTCGTGATGAACGTCCACGCCACGGCGACCCCGGCCGTGACGGCGGCCCAGCCGGCGGCGAACGTGGTGCCGATCAGGGTAAAGAACGCGGCGACCCCGGTGATTATCTGGTTGAGCCCGATCATGAAGTTCGTCGCTATATTCGTGGCGATGGCGACTATCCCGGCCACAATTTGCGCCCCGCCAGCGACCACATTTGTCGCAATGGTGGTAAATACGGTGGCCACCCCGGCGATGATCTGGTTGAGTCCGATCATGAAGTTCGTCGCTATGTTGGTGGCAATGGCACCGACAACGGTTGCTATCAAGGACAGCCGTTGAACCAGCGCCGTCCCGATGGCCGATCCGATACTGGCGACCGCTGACACTATCAACAGGAGCCGGTCACCCAGCGCGGTTCGGACCGCTTCCACAAAGGTGCCGATGGCGGTAGCGGCATTGATCAGTCCTTGGACGAATACACCCGCGATTCCCGATGCGAATGTCGCTATCCCGGAGCCGACCACCCCGAACACATCATTGGTGGTGAGCAGGTTCGCTATTACCTTCAGTACTGATGAGTTCAACGCGTCAAATTGCGGGTTTAGCGACTTCAGGTACCCGGCCACGGTTGCGATTACGACGCCCATGGACGACATGAAGTTGATAAAGTCGGCGATATCGTTGATTACCTGCGGGAGAATGCTGATCAGCCCCTGGATAACGGTGATAAACTCGGGGCTCTTGAACGCATTGCCGAGGTTGACGAACGCGGCTTGAATGGCGGTTATAGTCGACTGCGGTACCCCGTTGATCGCCGTGGTGATTCCCTGGAACACTGAGGCAACGGCCGCGCCGAGGGTCTTGTAGTCGAATTTGTTGAAGAATCCGGTCAGTGAGTCGGTGAACCCGGCGATGGCCGGTGCCAGGGTCGAGAACAGCGTTACGCCGTTCTTGAGAAACGCGACGAGGCCGACCGAGATCGACTCCAGGACCTTCTGTAGCCCCTGAAACGCGGTGGTGAGGACCCCGCTGTTCTGAAGCTGGATCGCCATCTCGTTGAGCGAGACGCCGAGCGTGTTGACCGTGCCCACGATGGCGTCGATGCCGGCCTTCGAGCCGGCCAGGCGCAGGAACCCGGAGATGAGCCCCTCGATCCCGGGCTCGACGTTGCGGATCCCCACCGCCACGTTGTCGAACAGGGTCTTGATCAGCGAAACGCCCTGCGAGCTGGTCACGAAGTTGACCACTCCGGCCGCCACGCTGGACAGCGCCGAGGCAACGCCCACCATCCCGGCTTGCACGGTCGGCATGATGGTGGCGAGTTGCTGGAACACGGGCGTCAGCTGGGCCTGAAAGGTGTCCGAGACAGCCTTCTTCAGCGCATCGAAGGACGGCTTCAGCACTTCGGCGGCTTTCTTGATCCCGTCCATGCCGAGAGCCACCGCGCCGACCGCGATCCCGACCAGGCCCAGCGCGGCGGGGACAGCCAGCACAGCGGCCGAGACCAGGCCCCACGCGGCGGCGGCAGCGGCGCCAATAGCCGCGAATGCCGCGCCATAGGTGCCAGCTTGCAGAATGAATCCCACTAGACTGCTCAGTGCCGAGACCAGCCCGGGACCGATCTTGGTCAGCCCTTCGCCGATACTGGAGAAAATGCTGGCGGCACCGGAGCCGATATTCTGGAACAACCCGGACAGCGATCCGCCGAGTGTCAAAATATTGGAGATGGCGCTCCCCACCACAGAGAGCCCTTTACTGATCCCCTGGCCTATGTCGGACAGGAACGTGCCGAGTGAGCGTTTGTCCACATCGACGGTCGCCTTGACCTTGGCAATCCGCTCGGCCGCCAGTTTTGCCGCCTCTACCGAGGCAAGGAATTTAGTCTGATCAATCTCCAGCTGAGCCTTGATATTAGCGGTCGCCAGGCGTTGCGCGATAATGTCCTTGTCGATCTTGACATCGACGTTGACGGTCGCGTTCTTGGTGTTTATCTCCGCGACTTCGGCGTCAACCTCAGCTTTTGCCTTGGTCGTGTCCGCGCCTACCGGAATCGTCGGGGGGATGTTCGGCTCGTCGATGTCGACCGGCACGTGAATGGTCGGCACATTCATGGCCGCGAGGTCGGCGCGCAGTTTTGCCGTGTCGAGGTCGAATTCGACCGGAATCGTCAGCTTTTCAGACTGCTCGATCTTGGCGAGATCGGCCCGCAGCTTGTCGGCGAACGCCGAGGTGTCAGGCAGCACTTTGATGCTGAGACGCCCGACCTCAGAGCCACCGGGACTGCTCACGTGCTCAACTCCTGTTCTCGGGCTCGGGCTTCACTGGCTCGGATGCGGGCGGCCACGGCGGCGAGGTCTACGCGGCGTTTCTTGCGCGGCGGTGTCGGGGGCTTGACCGGCAGGGAGCGGGTCGCCTTGCCGGCGCGTTGCCGGTTGGCGACGAACAGCATGTTCACCGCCGAGGCCAAC
>DASQRI010000339.1:0-13952 GCA_035642975.1 Mycobacterium sp. | reverse complement strand
CCTCGCCCCGCGCCAGGTCCACGAGCCACTTGCCGCAGCGGGGTTCAGGCGTGGCGGGCTGCTTCTTGGACGAGTTGGACGCGCGAGCTCAGGCCGAGTTTGGCGTAGACGTGGGTGAGGTGGGTTTGCACGGTGCGCGGTGAGACAAACAGCCGTACGGCGATGTCGTTGTTGGCGAGTCCTTCGCTGAGCAGTCGTACGACGTCTTGCTCGGTGGGGGTGAGGGATGCCCAGCCGCTGGCGGGTCGTTTGCGTTGGCCGCGGCCGCGTTGCGCGTAGGCGATCGCCTCGTCGGTGGACAGCGCGGCACCCTCGGCCCATGCCGAGTCAAAGTCCTTCTCGCCCAAAGCGTTTTGCAGCGCCGCAACTGAGGCCTCGTAGTCATGGTCCCAGACCTTGAACCGGACCGACCCGATGCGTTCTCGCATGGCATGTGTCGCACCGAACAACCGCACCGCTTCGCGGTGACTGCCGGCCTCGCTGGCCAGCGTGCCGAGGCATTCCAGGATGTCCGGGATGTACAGGTACGCCTCGACTTCGGCGGCATGCGCGAGCGCGTCGTGGGCGTCACGCTCGGCCTGATCTGGCTCACCTTGTGCGATCGCCACGCGGGCGCGCGCTGTCAGCGGGTCCGACAGCAGCGCACCCGTCCTTGCCGACGCGGCCTCGTCGGCCCAGCGACGGGCCGCGAGCAGATCCCCGCGCGCCAAGGCGGCCTCCGCATCGAGGACTCGCAACACCGCTGTCGTCCGCAGCGTACTCACGTGTGGCCAGGCCGCCTCGGTCGCGTCCTGCGCCGTCGCAGCATCGCCGGCGGCCAGGGCCGCTATAGCCAATGCGTAGTAGGCGGCGCCCGCTTTGGGCCCGCCCAGCTCGGCAGTGGCCTCGATGGCCGCGTCGGCGGCGGCCCGCGCCGCCGCGATATCACCCTGGTACGCCAGCGCGACGCTCCGGCCGTACAGGCTATCCACCCTCCAGATCTCGTCGTGAGCTGCCTCGGCCTCGTCGGCCACCGCGGCGAATTGTGCGACGGCTCCGGCCAGATCGCCCTGATATAGCTGTGCGACTGCGAGGTACCAGCGGCACCGGCGCGCGTCGAAACGGTCGCCGATCGCGTCGGCGAGATCGCGTCCCTCCTCGGCCGCCCCGCGCGCCGCGATCGGGTCGCGTGCGGCCAGTGCCGCAACGACTTGCGCGACCAGGATCTGGCTGAGCCTCCACCGGTCGCCCAAATCCCTGGCCAGGCCCATCGCCTCGGCCAAATATGCCGGGGCTGCCCCTGCGTCGAAGTAGGCGGCGATGTAGCCGCGCGCGGTGAGCGCCCGGACCAGCAGGACCGGGTCATCCAGTTCGCGGGCGATCGCCAGGGCTTGCTGAGCCCGATCCGGGCTGTCGGCGGCGCCCGCCCATAGGCCGAGCGTGGCCATATCGGCCAGCGCCCGCGCCCGCACCGCGGGCGTCACCCCGGGGTGGTGCGCCTCGAGGTCGGTGAGGGCGGCGTCGAACCATGTCAGCCCTTCCCGGAGGCGTCCCCGCGCTTGCCACAGTGGCTGCAACGACGACGCCAGCGCCAGGACCAGTTCGACCTCGGAGTTTTCCCGGCTCCACCCGAAGGCGGCGCGCAGGTTGTCGATCTCGTTGTTGGCCTGCTCGATGCGCTGCTCATAGTTGCTGCCTGCCGGCGCGTCGAGCAGGGCCGCCATCGCGGTGTAGTGGTCGCGGTGGCGCGCGCGCACCGCGTCGGCCTCGCCGGACTCAACGAGCTTTTCCTGCGCGTATTGGCGCACCGTCTCCAACAGCCGGTAGCGGGTTCGGCCCCCGTGGTCGTCGGTCACCACCAATGACTTGTCGACCAGCAGAGCGAGTTGATCGAGCACCTGATAGCGCTCCACATCGACACCGCCACATATGGTTTGCGCTGCCTCGAGGTCGAACCCACCCATAAACGCCGCCAGCCGACGGAACAGGACCCGCTCGGGTTCGGTCAACAGCGCATGCGACCAATCGACCGAGGCGCGCAGGGTCTGCTGGCGGCGCACCGCCGTGCGCGCACCGCCGGTCAACAGTCGGAACCGGTCGTGCAAGCTGTCCACGATTTCGGTCAGCGATAGGACCCGCACCCTCGCCGCGGCTAGCTCGATTGCCAGCGGCACTCCGTCGAGTCGCCGGCATATCTCTGCGACTGCGGTCACATTGTCATCGCCGACAACGAAATCCGGCCGGGCATGACGGGCCCGGTCGGCGAACAACTCGATGGCCTCGTCGCTCAGTGACAGGGACGGCACTCGCCAGCTCACCTCGCCGGCCACGCCGATCGGCTCGCGACTGGTTGTCAAAAGTCTCAACCCGGCAGCAGCGCCAAGGAGCGCGACGACCACTGCCGCACTCGCATCCAGCAGGTGCTCGCAGTTGTCCAACACCATCAGCATTTGACGGTCGGCGACAAAGCGAGTGATCGTGTCCATGGTCGAGCGGCCCGGATGATCGGGCAGCCCGAGTGCGCGGGCTACCGCGATCGGCACCAGGTCGGGATCGGTGATCGGCGCCAGGTCGACATATCGAACCCCGTCCTTGAACTCGCCGGCCATCTCGGCTGCGACCTGCACCGCCAGCCGGGTTTTGCCCGCCCCGCCTGCCCCGGTCACCGTCACCACCCGGTTCTCGTGCAACAGCTGCCGCACCTGGGTCAGCTCCGCTTGGCGCCCAACGAAACTGGTCAGCTGCACCGGAAGATGTTCAGAGACAACGGCTGTGGATGACCGTAGTGGCGGGAAGTCGTTGACCAGGTCGGGGTGGCACAGCTGCATTACTCGCTCTGGGCGGGGGAGGTCACGAAGCGGGTGGGTGCCGAGGTCGGTCAGCCATACGTCGTCGGGAAGCCGATCGATGACCATGACCTCGGCTGCCCCCGACAGCAGAGTCTGACCGCCGTGCCCGAGGTCGCGCAGTCGTGCGGTGCGGTTGATGGTCGGGCCGGCGTAATTGCCTTCGTCGCGCAATTGGATTTCGCCGGTGTGTACGCCGATGCGTAGGCGGATCGGGGCCAGCGGGGCGCGCTGCAGCTCCAGCGCCGCCGCCACCGCGTCGGAGGCGCGGGCGAACGCTGCCACGAAACTGTCGCCCTCGCCTTGTTCGACGGGCCGAACGCCGTCGTGTTCGGCGATAACGTCGGACACGGTCTGATTCAGCCGGGCGATGGCCGCGGTCATCTCGTCGGGCTGGGTTTCCCACAGCCGAGTGGAGCCCTCGACGTCGGCCAAGAGCAACGTCACGGTGCCGGTCGGCAGAAGACCGCTCACGCTCAGCTCGTTCCAGTCCACCAGCGGCGTTTCCGTGCGTGGATCAATGTCGCTCATGCTAGTCAGCATGCGGCCAGCGGGAACCGCAGAACATCAGCAATACCGCGTAGATTGCGAGCGGAAGCCATGGAGGGGTAGCCCCGCGATAGATTCGCCCAGTCGTGCAGCCTGACCGACAGGAGCTATTCAGTGAAGCGGACGACAGCAATCAATGGTGCGGCGGTCGCCATCGTGGCTTTGGGCATCGGGTTGACCGGATGTGGTTCCCACTCCAGCAGCAGCAACAATGCGTCGAGCAAGGCCTCGGCACCGGCAACCACCGCAACCACCGCCACATCGCAAGCGAAGGTTGCGCCGCGCACCATCGTCCCGGGTCCTAACCCCACCATCACCAGCTATCTCCAACAGAACAAAATCACCGAGACTCCGGTGCACCGCGGTGATCCCGGCGCACCGGACATCAACTTGCCGATCCCCGACGGCTGGGCCGATGCCGGGCCCGACACCCCGGCCAACGCGTACTGGGCCATCGTTTTCACCGGCCCGCAGGCCGCTAAGTACACGCCCAGCATCGTGGTGACGGTATCCAAGCTCACTGGCGACGTGGACCCGCAGAAAATTCTCGATCTTGCCCCGGGTGAACTGAAGAATCTGCCCGGGTTCAAGCAGATGGGCGACGGCTCGGAGACCACCCTGGCCGATTACCCCGGCTACCAATTGGGTGGCACCTGGGTCGACAACGGTCAGACAACGGCGGTCGCGCAGAAACTCGTCGTGCTGCCCGCTGACGATGGCGTCTTCGTGCTGAGACTCAACGCCGACTGCCTCCAAGATCAGATCGACCAGGCGCTACCCGCGACGATCGACAATCGACGACAGGACGACGATCAAAGGTGTCGCCGCTCCCTGATGCAGCCGTAGCGCATGGCTGCTGATCGATTGGGGTACCCGAGGGCGTCGGCCAGTTTTCTCGCTTAGGGGACCGCTATGCCTGTCAACGTCGCTCGCAAACTGATCGAGTCACACCTGGAATCCGGCGAGATGACACCGGGGGAGGAGATCGCGCTCCATATCGACCAGACGTTGACCCAGGACGCGACGGGCACGCTGGTGATGCAGGAGTTGGAGGCGCTCGGACTCGACCGGGCGCGCACCGAGGTGAGCGTGCAGTACGTCGACCACAATCTGCTGCAGACGGACGAGAAGAACGCCGAGGATCACGAATACCTGCGCACCGCCGCGCAGCGGTTCGGGCTGTGGTTCTCCAAACCCGGCAACGGGGTATCGCACCCGACGCACATGCAGCGGTTCGGGATTCCCGGCAAGACCATGGTGGGCTCGGACTCGCACACTCCGGCCGCGGGATCGCTGGGCATGCTGGCCATCGGCGTGGGCGGGCTGGAGGTCGCGCTGGCCATTACCGGACGCCCACTGCACATTCGCATGCCCGAGATTTGGGGCGTCAAGCTCGAAGGTGAACTGCCGGAATGGTGTTCGGCCAAGGACGTGATCCTGGAAATGCTGCGCCGCCACGACGTCAAGGGCGGGGTGAACCGGATCATCGAGTACTACGGGCCGGGGCTGGCCGGCCTGACCGCGATGGATCGCCACGTCATCGCGAACATGGGTGCTGAATTAGGCGCCACCACAACGGTTTTCCCGAGCGACGAGACGGTCCGCGACTTTTTGCGTTCCGAGGACCGCGAAGACGACTGGGTCGAACTGCTTGCCGACGACGACGCTGACTACGACGTCGACGAGACGATCGACCTCGCGCAGATCGAGCCGTTGATCGCGAAGCCGTCGTCGCCGGGGAACGTGGTGCCGGTACGCGAGGTCGCCGGTGAGGAGATCGCTCAGGCGGTGATCGGGTCGAGCGCCAATCCCGGCCTGCGCGATTTCGCGATCGCCGCCGCGATGGTGGCCGGACGACAGACGGTGCCCGAAGTCAGCTTCGACATCAACCCGACCTCGCGCGAGATCTTGACCGATCTGACGAAGATGGGCGCGACAACAGAGTTGGTGATCGGCGGCGCCCGGATTCATCAAGCGGGATGCATGGGATGCATCGGCATGGGCCAGGCGCCCGCCACCGGCCGCAACTCGCTGCGCACGATGCCCCGCAACTTCCCCGGCCGCTCCGGCACCAAAGAAGACTCGGTCTGGCTGTGCTCACCGGAAACCGCCGCCGCATCGGCGCTGACGGGCGTGATCACCGATCCCCGCGACTGGGCGCGCGACGCCAAGATGGACTATCCGAAACTCGATCTCCCGCAGCAGTCCTCGGTGAACACCGCAATGCTGGTGGCTCCGCTGGACCCCGAGGAGGCGCAGAAGGTCGAGCCTGTCAAGGGGCCCAACGTGTCCAGCCTGCCCGAGCTCTCGCCGCTGCCCGACGAGATCGAGGCCCCGGTGTTGCTCAAAGTCGGCGACAACATCTCCACCGACGAGATCTCGCCGGCCGGGGCGAGGGCCCTGCCGTTCCGTTCCAACATTCCCAAACTTGCGATGTTCACCTTCACCCAGATCGACGACTCGTACCCGGAGCGGGCTCAGCAGGCCGAAGACACCGGTCACATCATCGTCGGCGGCGAGAACTACGGCCAGGGCTCCTCGCGTGAGCACGCGGCGATCGCACCACGTCACCTCGGGCTCCGGGCTGTCATCGCCAAGTCGTTCGCCCGCATCCATTGGCAGAACCTCGCCAACTTCGGCGTGCTGGCGCTGGAGTTCGACAACGCCGACGACTACGACAACATCGACCAGGACGACACCCTGCGCATCGCCGGTGTCCGCGACGCTCTGGGCGACAAGGACACCTTGCAGGTCGAGAACGTCACCAAGGATACGTCTTTCACTGTGCGCCACCGCCTTTCGCCGCGGCAGGTCAAAGATGTGTTGGCCGGCGGACTGATTCCCCGACTCGCAGAAGACGAGCAATAGCTGCGGATGGCTTAAATACCGCCTTTGGTCGCCGAGACCTAAATCATCGCCAATCTGAGCGGCGTGTCGCCGCGACTGGTTAAGTGTCGCGGTGTTGAACGCCGTCCCTACACTGTCCCGGTGCGCCTTGTCTTCGCCGGCACCCCCGAACCCGCGCTGCCCGCGCTGCGCGGTCTCATCGACTCGCCGCGCCACGAGGTGATCGCGGTGCTCACCCGGCCCGACGCCGCGGTGGGACGTCACGGCAAGCCGCAGCCGTCACCGGTGGCCCGCCTTGCACTCGAACAGGGCATCCCGCTTTTGCGGCCGCGACGGCCCAACAGCGCTGAGTTCGTCGCCGAGCTGTCCGAGTTGGCGCCCGACTGCTGCCCGGTGGTGGCCTACGGCGCCCTGCTGGGCGACGACCTGCTGGCGGTGCCCCGGCACGGCTGGGTCAACTTGCACTTCTCGCTACTGCCGGCGTGGCGCGGGGCGGCCCCGGTGCAGGCGGCGATCGCCGCGGGCGACACCGTCACCGGCGCGACGACGTTCCAGATCGAATCGGGGCTGGACTCCGGACCGGTCTACGGTGTGGTCACCGAGGCGGTCCGCCCGATCGACACCGCGGGGGATCTGCTTGACCGGCTGGCGATTTCGGGTGCGGCGCTGCTGTCAACCACCCTCGACGGTATCGTCGACGGAGCTCTCACGCCGGTGCCGCAGTCGGCCGACGGGGTCAGCGTCGCGCCGAAAATCACCGTCGAGCAGGCGCGGGTGCGATGGGACCTTCCTGCCGACGTCGTCGAGCGACGCATCCGCGCCGTCACGCCCAACCCGGGGGCGTGGACCCTGGTTGGCGACCTGCGCGTCAAGCTCGGGCCCGTCTACGTCGATACCGACGGTCTGGGCCTGCCAAAGCCCCTGTCGCCCGGCGACATTCACGTAGATCGCAGCAGTGTGCGGATCGGCACCGCCTCGCAGCCGGTGCGGCTGGGCCAGATCCAGGCGCCGGGAAAGAAAGCCATGAACGCCGTCGACTGGGCCCGCGGGGCCCGCCTGGACCCGGCCGTGCGAGCGTCATGACACCACCTCAGGACAGGCCGCGACGCGGCCGACCAGACACTCGATCCGGCCGACCGAGCGCACGCCCGACACAGCGGCCGGGCAGGCCGCCCAGGCGTCGGCCGCTCGACCCGGCCCGGCAGGCAGCTTTCGACGTGCTGCGGGCGGTCAGCGAGCGCGACGCCTACCCCAACCTGCTGTTGCCGGTCCTGTTGCGCGAACGCGGGATAAGCGGCCGCGACGCCGCGTTCGCCACCGAGCTGACCTACGGCAGCTGCCGCATACGCGGCCTGCTCGATGCGATCATCGGCGCGACCGCGGATCGATCACCCGACACCATCAACCCGATACTGCTCGATCTGCTGCGGCTCGGCACCTATCAGCTGTTGCACACCCGAGTCGACGCACATGCGGCCGTGTCGACCACCGTCGAGCAGGCCGGCATCGAATTCGATTCGTCCCGTGCGGGTTTCGTCAATGGTGTGCTGCGCACGATCAGTACCCGCGACGAGCAATCCTGGATCGACGAGCTGGCACCCGACCGGTCAACCGATCCGATCGGGCACGCCGCTTTCGTCCATGCCCACCCACGCTGGATCGCGCAGGCCTTCGTCGACGCGCTGGGCGCCGCCGCCGGCGAACTCGATGCGGCGCTGGCCAGCGACGACGAGCGACCGCAGGTGCACCTGGCGGCCCGACCGGGAGTGTTGACCGCCGAGGAGTTGGCCGGTGCCATCAGCGGCACCGTTGGTCGGTATTCCCCGTACGCCGTTTACCTGCCGGCGGGGGACCCCGCCCAGGTGCCGGCGGTGCGCGACGGCCAAGCCCTGGTTCAGGACGAGGGCAGCCAGTTGGTGGCCCGCGCGCTCACCCTGGCGCCGGTGGCCGAAGACGGTGGGCGATGGCTCGACCTGTGCGCCGGCCCGGGCGGCAAGACCGCGCTGCTGGCCGCGCTGGGCGCCGGCTCGGGGGCCCGGGTCACGGCGGTGGAGCCGTTGGAGCACCGCGCGGACCTCGTCGTCGAGAACACCCGCGGCCTGCCGGTCGAGGTGCTGCGGGTCGACGGGCGTGAGACCGGACTCGATCCGGTCTTCGACCGGGTGCTGGTCGACGCGCCCTGCACCGGTCTGGGTGCGCTGCGCCGCAGGCCAGATGCGCGCTGGCGGCGACAGCCCGCCGACATTCCGGCGCTGACCCGGCTGCAACGCGAACTGCTGGAGGCTGCGATCGCGCTGACCCGGCCCGGCGGTGTGGTCCTGTATGCCACCTGCTCGCCGCACCTGGCCGAGACGGTCGGCGTGATCGGTGCCGTGCTGCGTCGTCATCCGGTGTCCGCGCTGGACGCCCGGCCGTTGTTCGAGCCCGTCACGGATCTGGGCGACGGCCCCTACGTTCAGCTCTGGCCGCATCGGCACGGCACCGACGCGATGTTCGCCGCCTTGCTCCAGGTAGGCCACCAGTAAGCTCATGCGCATGTCAGGCAACACCGGTCGGCCGCTGATCGCGCCGTCGATACTGGCCGCTGACTTCGCCCGGCTGGCCGACGAAGCCGCCGTCGTCGAAGGCGCCGACTGGTTGCATGTCGACGTGATGGACGCGCATTTCGTGCCGAATCTGACGATCGGGTTACCCGTGGTGGAAAGCCTGTTGGCCGCCACCGACATTCCGGTGGACTGCCATCTGATGATCGACAACCCGGACCGTTGGGCGCCGCCGTATGCCGAAGCGGGCGCCTACAACGTGACGTTCCACGCCGAGGCCACCGACAACCCGGTCGGGGTGGCCCGCGACATCCGCGCCGCCGGCGCCAAAGCCGGACTCAGCGTCAAGCCGGGCACCCCGCTTGAGCCATACCTGGACATCCTCGCCAACTTCGACACGCTGCTGATCATGTCGGTCGAACCGGGATTCGGCGGCCAGGAATTCATCCCCGAAGTGCTGAGCAAAGTGCGTACGGCCCGCAAGATGGTCGACTCCGGAGAGCTGACGATCGTGGTCGAGATCGACGGCGGCGTCAACGCCGACACCATCGAGCAGGCCGCCGAGGCCGGCGTCGATTGCTTCGTCGCAGGGTCGGCCGTCTACGGCGCCGACGACCCAGCGGCCGCGGTCGAGGCCCTGCGGCGCCGGGCCGGGGCCGTGTCACCGCATCTACGCCGATGAGCCGCTAGTGAGCGTTGAGGCGGCTACCAGCCACGACGCCGCCATGCGGCTTGCCGTCGAGCACGCCGACCTGGTCAAAGGCGCGACCTACCCCAACCCGCCGGTTGGCGCGGTCATCCTGGACCGCGGCGGCCGGGTCGCCGGCGTCGGTGGCACGCAACCGGCCGGCAGCGCTCATGCGGAGGTGGTGGCGCTGCGACGGGCAGGCCGGCTGGCTGTCGGCGGCACCGCAGTGGTCACCCTCGAGCCGTGTAATCACCACGGCAAGACCCCGCCATGCGTGGACGCGCTGCTCGAGGCGGGCATCGCGTCGGTGGTCTACGCGGTCAGCGACCCGAATCCGCGGGCGGCCGGCGGCGCGGCGCGGCTGGCCGCCGCCGGTGTGCACGTCGTCAGCGATGTGCAAGCCGATCTGGTTACGACCGGACCGCTGCGGGAATGGCTGCACAAACAACGCACCGGTTTGCCGCACGTGACATGGAAATACGCCACCAGCATCGACGGCCGCAGCGCTGCCGCGGACGGCTCGAGCCAGTGGATCACCAGTGAGGCAGCCCGTGCCGACCTGCACCGACGGCGGGCGGCTGCCGACGCGATCGTGGTGGGGACCGGCACGGTGCTCGCCGACGACCCGGTGTTGACCGCTCGGTTGTCCGACGGCGGGCTGGCCGAACGCCAACCGCTGCGTGTGGTTGTGGGCAAGCGCGAAATACCCTCGGAGGCAAACGTTCTCAACGACGATTCGCGCACCATGGTGATCCGCACCCACGATCCGGCCGAGGTGCTCAAGGCGCTGGCCGATCGCACCGACGTGCTGATTGAAGGCGGACCCACGCTTGCCGGGGCGTTCCTGCGGGCGGGGACGATCGACCGGATTCTGGCCTATGTCGCGCCGATCTTGCTGGGCGGACCGATCACTGCGGTCGACGACGTCGGGGTGCCCAACATCGCCCGCGCGCTGCGCTGGCGCTACGACGGCGTCGAACGGGTCGGCCCGGATCTGCTGATGAGCCTGGTGCCGCGTGAGCCTGCGGCCGGGTCGGTCAGGAGTGACCGCCCAAGCCCGGGATAAGCATCGGCACGCGGCGGCGGTAGTCGCGGTACTGGTCACCGAACACCCCGATGAGGTCGCGCTCCTCGAATCGAACCGCGAGCACGATATATCCGGTCATGACGGCCGCAAAGACCAAGTGGCCCAGCGTCATTGCCGGTGTGACCCAGAACGCGATCAGAAAACCCAGGTAGAGCGGGTGCCTGACCAATCGGTAGAGAAACGGTGTCTTGAAGGGGTGCTCGGCAAGCCGCCGCCCGCGCAGTCGCGCGAACACCTGACGCAGGCCGAACAGATCGAGATGATCGATGAGGAAGGTGCTCAGCAACGCGATCGCCCACCCGGCGAGAGCGGCGGCGATCAGCAGCGCCCGCCACGGCTGGGCGGTCACCCGCCAAACGTCCTCGGTGATCGGGCGCCATCCGGCGAAGAGAACAAGCAGACAGATGCTGGAGGCAAGGACATAGGTCGACCGCTCTGCGCTGGGCGGGACGATGCGGGTCCACCATCGCTTGAAGCCCGGCCGCGCCATGACGCTGTGCTGGACCCCGAATAGCGCGAGCAACGCCACGTCGATAACCACCGCAGCAACGGTGAGGGTGCCGTCACCTATGCCGCCACGGTCGATGCTCTTGCCGACGATATGCACACTGCCGACCGTGAAGTCGGCGTCGGCGACGAATCCGATCAGGTACAGAAACGCGAACAGAAAAATTGCATAGGCAGCGATGCCGTAGGCCGCAATCAGGCCGCCACCGGCTGAGTTGCCGGCTGGTTGCGATGGGGACACATCAGCACGTGCCACGCCGCAATTATGCTCCGCTTTTGCGGCCGAATACTGGGTCTCCGCGAATCCGGCGGGCGCTTGCCCCTAGACCCGAGGCGCGACGGCTTCCTGGTCCACGGCTTCCGGCTCGTCGGCATGCACGTCCCGGCTGCTGATCAGCAGGCCCAACAGCGCACCCACCACGCAGACGACGACGGTGACCTGGAAGATCTCGCCGTACATTCCGGCAAAGGCATGCCGGTAGAGGGTGGCCTGGGCGCCGATCCGCTCCGCGAGGCTGGCGTTCGCCGGCACCTCCGACGATAGCTTCGCGACCAGCTGTGGCAGCCGGTAGAAGCCCCACGCGCTCAGTGCGGCGACGCCGATCAGCATGCCGGTCATCCGCGCCACCACCACGGCCGCCGAGGCGATGCCGTGCTGCGCCGACGGCACCACCCGCAAGCTGGCCGACGTCAGCGGCCCGATCACCAGACCCAACCCGAGACCGGCGATGGCCAGATCGGTGTCCAACGCGGGCAACGACAGCAGGCCGAAGATGTTGTGGCGCTCGCTGAGCAGGTCGACCGACCACTTCGAGATCAGCCAGTAGCCGCCGGCCGCGATCAGCAGCCCCGCGAAAGCCATCGCCCGGTCACCCACTTTGGTGGCGATCCAACCGCCCAGCACTGCGCCGATCGGCAGCGCGATGAGGAAACGCAGGAGAAGGATCGCGGCCGCGTCTTGCTCCTTGCCGAGCACGCCCTGGGCGAACAGCTCCACGTCGACCAGCGTCACCATCAACGCCGCACCGGCGCACAGCGACGCGCCGAGCGCCGAGAGGAATGGCCGGAAGTGCACCCCGGTGGGCTCGATCAGCTTGGTTCGCGAGAACCGTTCCCAGATACCGAAGATCACCGCGAAGATGACCGCCGCGATGATCAGCGGCGGACCATAGCTGGGTAGGGCGTGCTTGCCGTCGGGATTGGCGTTGTACAGACCTATGACCGCCAGACCCAGGGTGATCGCCAGCAGCAGTCCGCCGACCAGGTCGATCTTCTCCGGCGCGGCGTTGCGGTCCTTCGAGGGCAGACTGAAATGGATCATCACCATCGCGGCCAGCGCCAGCGGCACGTTGATCCAGAACACGTCCTGCCAGCGACTTGTCAGCCACACGATGGCGATTCCGTACAGCGGACCGAGCACGCTACCCAGCTCCTGCGCGGCGCCGATACCGCCGAGTATCCCGGCGCGGTTGCGTTGACCCCACAGGTCGGCGCCCAGGGCGAGCGTGACCGGCAGCAGCGCTCCGCTGGCCACGCCCTGAATGGTTCGGCCGACCACCAGCACATCGAGATCGGTGGACAGCGCGGTGATTACCGAGCCGACCAGGAAGGTGCCGAGGCTGACTTGCAGCAGCAGTTTGCGACCGAACCGGTCGGATGCGCGGCCCAGCAGCGGCATCGCGGCGATGTAGCCCAGCAGGTACCAGGTGATGATCGGGGTGATGCGCTGCAGGTGGTTAACCGGAATGCCGATGGTGCCGATGATGTCGCGCATGATGGTGACCACGACGTAGGTGTCGAGGGCACCGAGCAGTACGGCGAGGCTGCCGGCGCTAATCGCGACGCCGCGACCCGTGTGATGCGGTGCCGTCACGGGTGGGCAACCGGAGGCTTGGTGACCTGGACAGGGACGTTCCAGTTCGACAGCGTCAGCTGAAGAGAGTTGCCCGGGCTCTGCTCCAACTGGGTCTGTACCAACTGGTGGTCGCCGTTTTCCTCGATCCACACCGTCGAGGGCAACGGCTGGGTGGCTTTCAGCCGGGGCATGATGCCGTTCACAGCATCCGCCGAGACCGTTCCGGTGATCTTGATGGTGGTTTGGCCTTTGACGGTTTCCCGGGACTGAGATTTCGGGTTACTGAAGTTGGCCAAAAGATTGGCGAGCCCGACACCGGGCTTGAGGATGGTCGATGGGTCGTAGAGGTCGGCGGCGTTGCCGAAGCTTTCCCATTGACCGGGAGTGAGCGCCCCGTACAGGATTCCGTCGTCGACCACGAACGGTGCGTCGATGTCAGAACCGCCGAAGGTGATGCTCGCGTTGCCCTGAGCTGCGGTTGCCGGTGTAGTCGTCAGGTCGCCAGTCAGGGATTTAACCGGAAGGCCCTTGACCTTCCCGTTCACCGACAGCTCCAAGTGCACGCTCTTGACGGTTGCGGTGGCCTGACTGGATTCCTTGATCAGGGTCGCCGCATCCGGCAGCGCACCGCCGGATTGTTTGGACGACGAGCAGCCGCTGATCACAGCGACGGTGATCGACAGGGCGGCGAGGGCGGCAAGAATCGGGCTAAGTCGGCGCGGCGTCTGCATAGCTTGCATCGTAGAGGGTCCGGTTGACCCGACTGCGAAGCGCAAGGTGACGGCGGCGTCGCGCGGGGGAGCCGGACTCACTAGCCTGAAGCGGTGTTCACCGGAATCGTCGAGGAACTAGGCGAAGTCGTCGGCATGGACGACTTGGGAGATTCGGCCCGCTTCACCATCCGTGGGCAGGTGGTTACCGCCGACGCCGGTCACGGCGACTCGATCGCCGTCAACGGCGTGTGCCTGACGGTGGTCGAGGTGCAGCCCGGGGGTCAGTTCACCGCCGACGTGATGGGCGAGACGCTGAGCCGGTCCAGCTTGGGTCAGCT
>DASQRI010000338.1:0-2569 GCA_035642975.1 Mycobacterium sp. | reverse complement strand
GGGGTGGTCGAGCCGATCACCCCCTGGGTGACGGATCGTGTTCAGCGAGCCCTGGCAGTCGCACGTCAGGCGGTTTCACTCACCTGCCAAGGCTCTTAACCAATCCCAACGCCCCCATCCAGGCCTGCTGGTCGAGTGGGCGAGGGGCTGCGCCGGCACGGCCTATAGGAGGAGTATCCAAGGGGTGGGTGATGTCTCGGTGGTCGGCTGCGTCGGCTCGTTGATCGTGGCAACCCGAGGGGTCGCGGGCGCCGGGGAGGTTCTTCTGAACGTGCGAGGGTCGAAGGAGGCCTACCTTGCATGGTCGGACCAGCCGCTGCCCAGGGGTACAAAGGTGTTGGTAATAGACGTCCGTGGTGCGCGAACCGTTCTGGTGCAGCCATGGCCCGACTCGGATTTGTTAACGCAAAGTCCCTGACAACAACCCGTAACTGCAAGGAGCCCAACATGTTCGGCTACAGAGTACCCGCACCGGACCAGGCGATGCTGATCTCGGGTGGCCGAGCTGCAGGCAACGCGCCGTTCCGTGTGGTGACCGGTCACGGCGCTTTGATCATGCCGTTCTTCCGAAAGGTTCGGTTCCTCACATTGGCCATGTGTGAGGCCGAGGTCGAGGAAAGGTGCGTCACCCAGCAGGGGATCACCTTGAACGTCCGTGCGGTCATTGCCTTCAAGGTCGGCAACGACGGCGAAAGCATCGTCAGCGCCGCGCAACGATTCTTGTCCGACCAAAACCAGATGGCCGTCCTCACGGGCCGAATCTTCGCCGGTCACCTGCGCTCGATCATCGGGTCGATGACCGTCGAGCAGATCATCAAAGAGCGGCAGAAACTGGCCACCGAGGTCCTCGATGGTTCCAAGGAGGAGATGATCAAGATCGGATTGACCGTCGACGCCTTGCAGATCCAGTCCATCGACGACGGCTCGCTGGGATACATCTTGGCGATGTCCGCGCCGCACAACGCGGCCATTCAGCAGCAGGCGCAGATTGCTCAGGCGAAGGCGAATCAGGCCGCGGCCGAGGCTGAGCAGGAGTCCCAACGCAATCAGGCCGAGTTCGCTCGGCAAACGGCGATCGTGCGGGCTCAGTACAAGGCCGAGGTGGACAAAGCGCAGGCTGAAGCTGCCCAGGCGGGTCCGCTGGCCGAGGCGCAAGCCCAACGGGAAGTACTCGCGATGCGGACCGAGCTGGCTCAACGCGCCGCAGAGCTCCGTCAGCAAGAGCTGGTCGCGGAGGTGGTCAAGCCGGCCGAGGCAGAGGCAGAACGCGTCCGGATTCTGGCTGTAGCTGATGCCGAGAAGATGAAGATCCAAGCCGAAGCGGCGGCGTCGCACAACCGGGTGGCGTTGGACCGGATGCTGATCGACCAGCTCCCGGAAATCGTCAAGCAGGCCGCTCACGGTCTGTCGGGGGCAAACCTGACAGTCCTCAACGGCGCCGACGGGCTCGGCGAGATGGCCACCGGTCTGGTGGGACAGGGCCTGGCAATTTTCGATTCTCTGCGCGGCGGTCTCCATCAGGACCAGTCAGGCGACGGGCACGACCAGATCGGAATCAACGCGCCGCACAATGACCGGCCGTGATTTCCCAAAAAGCGGTCTTCCGCAATGGCGCCACGCGAACACGAACGCCGGGATCGCAGCCCAGCGACGTCAATTCGGGCATCCTGGGCCCCTGCTCACCGCGACCAAGGACATCGACATCAGCGAGGCCGCCGTCGTGGCAAACTCGTGCTCAGCTGACGGTACGGGTGCACAATTGAGGTGTCCGTCTGAAACCTGGAGAGCCGCGATGAGCGAGCAACTGTACGACTTTTTTGGCGAGATCTTCCAGCGGTACTTCAGACCCGCCATCGATGCATATCCGCGAATGGGTGGAGCACTCGTCGAAAGGTTACTCACGCTGACTGACGACGTCCCGGATAGATTGGCACAGACCCGGTGCGCCGCAATGGCATGGGGCAAAGCCGAGACCCCGAACGCCAGGATCACCTCGGAACTCTTCGTGATCACCCAACACGGACTGATGTATGCCGCCGGGTTGAACGAGTCGCGCCGGGCGCTGTATTACCTGGCCACGCCGCCCGCATTGTTCGATCCGTTCGTCTATCACGTCGACACCGCCGAACTGCGTGAGGGCGCGGTAGTCATGGTGGACAGCCGGTTCGGCCGCGACCTCGCATCCGCGCCTCCGATGGACGCCGCGCTGCGCCGGATACTCGATCAGCACCTGGCGCTGCGGGTGGATCTGCCCGCGTAGCTATTCCTGGCCTGGCTCGCCATGACGGACAGTACGGCGGACTGGGCAGGCGGCCCTGACTCGGTCAAGCTGGGCCGACGGGTGTTGTATCGCCGCGTCGATGTCGAGAAATAGCTTGAGGAGGCGCAATGATTTGCGGCCGCGGACATTATGAGATCGGCAGCTCGCGGCGGTAGGTGGCTGCTCTTGACGCCGTCAAGACCCGAAAACGAATCCGCAGGTAACGAGTGCAGCTCCACCGAGAAAGTGCTGGTCAGCGTTACACGCTGTGGCCAGCATTCTCTTTTCATCAACATCTCATCAACGCGC
>DASQRI010000337.1:0-8805 GCA_035642975.1 Mycobacterium sp. | reverse complement strand
ATCGCGGCCGGCGCGGTACCGCCGGATCCCGCCACCACCGCCGCACCCGGCGCCGTGCCCAACGCGCCGGTCACGCCGTCGACGTCGGTGTTGTCGGCCCGCCAGCCGCGTGGTGTTCGTAGCAGGGTGTTGGCGGCCCCGACCAACTCGGCGCGGTCGCTGCGCTCATCGGCGAACCGCAGCGCGGCGAATTTTCCGGGCATCGTCACCGAGACCCCGACCCACTCCGGACCGAACCCGCCGACCACGCCGGGTAATTCGTCGGCGCCGCACTCGATGCGCTCATAGCTCCAGTCGGCCAGGCCCAGCGCGCGGTAGGCGGCCAGATGCAGCTGCGGAGAGCGCGAATGGGCGATCGGCGAACCGAGCACCGCCGCTCGTCTAGCGCGCGCTATCGAGGACACCGTTGCGTTTGGCCAACTCGATGTTCGCCAGATGCTGCTGGTAATCGCGGGTGAACAACGTCGTGCCCTGCGCGTCGATCGTGACGAAGTACAGCCAGTCACCGTCGGTGGGATGCTCGGCGGCTCTGAGCGCGTCGGTGCCCGGCGAACAGATCGGCGTCGCCGGTAGCCCCTCGGAGACGTAGGTGTTCCACGGCGTGGCCTGCGCACGATCGGCGTCGGTTGTGGCCACTTCCCGGCGATCCAGCGGATAGTTCACCGTCGAGTCGAACTCCAAGGTGCGGTGCTCGGCCAGCCGGTTGTAGATGACTCGCGCCACCTTCGGGAAGTCCTGAGGTTTGGCCTCCCGCTGGACCAGCGAGGCGACCACCAGAACGTTGTACGGCGACATGTTCATCGCGGTGGCGGTCTCCAGCAGACCCGAGTTCACGTCCTGCCCCGTGCTGGCGCTGATCAGCGACTCCAGAATCGTCTGCGGCGATCCCGCGGGGTTGACGTTGAAAGTCCCCGGCGCGATCAGGCCTTCGATCCGGCGGTGGTCCTCACCCATCGCAGTCGCCGGGCCGACGGCCCAGGCCGGCACCGAAAGCGACGCCAGCGGGGTCTTTTCGGCCGCCGTTTTCAGGTCGGACACCGCGACGCAGTGCTTGTCCCCGTCCAGGTCGACGCAGCTGGCCTTAGAGATCAAGGTGAAGATGCCCGGTGTGGTGTCGTTGGTCTTGACGTCGGCGGTGTCGTCGAGCTGCTGGCCTTCCGGGATCACCACCTTGCCCACCCGGCTCTGCGGATCGACGAGCCGCTTCACCGCCGACGACGCCGGGATTTCGGTGCGCAACCGGTAGAAGCCGGGCTGGATCGCCGAAATCGCCTCATTGTTCTCGGCGGCCGCGAGGAACACCTTGACCGTCTTGATGACGTCCTGCTTGTGCAGCGCCTCGCCTATAGCCGTGGTCGAGTCGCCGGGGCGGACCTGAACCACCAGGTCCTTTTTTCCGTCGCCGGCGTAGTCGTTCTGCGGGCCGAAGCTGTGCCACATTCTGGAGCCGACGAACACCGCCGCCACGACCACGACGATGAGAAACCCGACGACGAATCCCCGGATGATCCGCTTCCGCCGGCGTGCCCGCTCGGCGCGGAGCCGTTCGGCGCGCGAGCGCACTCGACGCGGCGGCCCGACGGCCACGGGTTGAGCGCGCTCCCGGCTGTCAGACACCGTTGACCTCCCCGGGCAGCATGACGCGGCGTTCGTCGAGCCATCCCTGCAGGATGGCCACCGCCGCCGCCTGGTCGATGACCCTACGCTGGCTCTTGGCCCGGACCCCCGCCTGGCGTAGAGCCCGCTGCGCGCTGACGGTGGTAAGCCGCTCGTCGGCCAGCCGCACCGGTATCGGCGCGATCCGGCGGGCCAGCAGTTCGGACAACTCGATCGCGTCACGGGCCGACGGGCCGGTGCGGTCGGCCAGGGTGCGCGGCAGCCCGACGACAACCTCGACGGCGCCTAGCTCGTCGACCAGCTCGGCCAGCCGTCGCACATGCTTGCCGGACCGGTCGCGGCGGACCGTTTCCACCGGGGTGGCCAGGATGCCGTCCGGGTCGCTGCTGGCCACGCCGATACGCACACTGCCCACGTCGACGCCGAGCCGCCGGCCGGGTCCGGGATCGTCCGCGCCGGGCCGATCCGGCAGGCGATGCGAGGAGTCCACTCAGCCGACCCGCGCTATCTCTGCGCGCACCGCATCGAGCGCCGCGTCGATGCCCGAGGCATCCTTGCCCGAGCCCTGCGCGAGGTCGGCCTTGCCACCGCCGCGACCGTCGACGGCCGCCGCGAGCTGCTTGACCAAGTCGTTGGCCTTGATTCCCAGTTCCTGAGCGGCGGAGTTGGCGGCGACCGCATAGGGCACGCTGTCGCCGTCACCTTCGGCGATCAACGCGACGACCGCCGGGTCGTTGCCGAGTTTCCCGCGAATGTCGCCGACCAGCGAACGTAGGTCGGCGGCCGTCATCCCGGCCGACATCCGCTGGGCCACCAGACGGACGTTACCGATGCGCTCGGCCCCGGCGGCAGCATTCGCGGCAGCGGCCCGGGCGTTCGCCAGCCGGTTACGTTCGATTTCCTTTTCCGCGGCTTTCAACCGCTCCACCAGGGTCGCCACTCGGGCGGGCACCTCGTCGGAGGGCACCTTCAGCGACGAGGCCAGCCCGGCCATCAGGGCCCGCTCCTTGGCCAGGTGCTTGAACGACTCCAGCCCGACATAAGCCTCGACCCGGCGCACCCCGGAGCCCACCGACGACTCGCCGAGGATGGTCACCGGCCCGATCTGCGCCGAGTTGTGCACGTGCGTGCCACCGCACAGCTCGAGCGAGAACGGGCCGCCGATCTCTACGACCCGCACCTCGTCCGGGTAGGCCTCGCCGAACATGGCCATCGCGCCCATCGCCTTGGCTTTGTCGAGTTGCTCGAGAAACGTGTGCACCTCGAAGTCGGCCTGCACCGCCTGGTTAGTTACTTCCTCGACCTCGGTGCGCTGCTCGTCGGTCAGCGGACCTTGCCAGTTGAAGTCGAATCGCAGATAGCCCGGCCGGTTCAGCGATCCCGCCTGAACGGCGCTGGGGCCCAACACCTGCCGAAGCGCGGCGTGCACCATATGGGTGCCCGAGTGCCCCTGCGTGGCACCCTTGCGCCATCCCGGGTCCACCGCCGCGACGACGGAATCACCCTCGACGAATTCACCGGACTCGACGTTGACCCGGTGCACCCACAGGGTTTTGGCGATCTTCTGCACGTCGGTGACGGCAGCCTTCGCGCTCTCCCCCGAACCGGTTCCGCTGATCGTCCCAGTGTCGGCAAGCTGACCTCCGGATTCCGCGTACAGCGGCGTGCGGTCCAGGATCAACTCCACCCGGTCTGCCGCGGCGCTGTCCGAATGCGCCACCACCGGCACCCGCTTGCCGTCCACGAAAATGCCCAGAATCCTTGCCTGCGAGATCAACTCGTCGAAGCCGGTGAACTCGGTGGGCCCGGTGTCGACCAACTCGCGATAGGCCGTGAGGTCGGCGTGCGCGTGTTTACGCGCGGCGGCGTCTTCTTTGGCCCGAGTGCGCTGTTCGGCCATCAACTCGCGGAAGCCGGCCTCGTCGACCTTCAGGCCGGCTTCGGCGGCCATCTCGAGGGTGAGCTCGATCGGAAATCCGTACGTGTCGTGCAGCGTGAAGGCATCCGAGCCGGACAGCACGGTCGCGCCAGATGCCTTGGTGCTGTCGGCCACCTCCTCGAAGAGCCGCGAACCGGATTGCAGCGTCCGGTTGAACGCGGTCTCCTCGGCGACCGCGATGCGGTTGATCCGGTCGAAGTCGGCAACCAGCTCCGGGTACGACGGGCCCATCGCATCACGGACGGTGGCCATCAACTCGCCGACGATCGGGCCGTCGACGTCCAGCAGCTTGGCCGAGCGGATGACCCGCCGCAGCAACCGGCGCAGCACATAGCCGCGACCGTCATTGCCGGGACTGACGCCGTCGCCGATCAGGATGGCCGCGGTGCGGCTGTGGTCGGCGATGATGCGGTAGCGCACGTCGTCGTCGCAGTTACCGACGTCGTATCCGCGCGGCGCACGCCGCGCTACCGTGTCGATGACCGGGCGCAGCAGGTCGGTCTCGTAGACGTTGTGCACGCCCTGCAGCAGGAACGCGACCCGCTCGACACCCATGCCGGTGTCGATGTTCTTGCGCGGCAACGGACCCAGGATTTCGAAGTCGTCCTTGCTGGTGCCCTCGCCGCGCTCGTTCTGCATGAACACGAGATTCCAGATCTCGATGTAGCGGTCCTCGTTGGCTTCCGGTCCACCGTCGACACCGAACTCGGGTCCCCGGTCGTAGTAGATCTCCGACGACGGACCGCACGGCCCTGGAATGCCCATCGACCAATAGTTGTCGGCCATGCCGCGGCGCTGGATCCGCTCCAGCGGCAGCCCCGCGACCTCCCGCCACAACTGCACGGCTTCGTCGTCGTCGAAATAGACTGTGGCCCATATTTTTTCCGGGTCAAGTCCGTAGCCGCCGTCGTCCACCTTGTTTGTCAGCAGCGTCCAGGCCAGCTCGATGGCTTCGCGCTTGAAATAGTCGCCGAACGAGAAGTTGCCGGCCATCTGGAAAAACGTGTTGTGCCGGGTGGTGATGCCCACCTCGTCGATATCCGGCGTCCGGATGCATTTCTGGATGCTGGTGGCCGTCGAATACGGCGGCGTGCGCTGGCCCAGGAAGAACGGTACGAACTGCACCATGCCGGCATTGACGAACAGCAGGTTGGGGTCGTCGAGGATCACCGAGGCGCTCGGCACCTCGGTGTGTCCGGCGTTCACGAAATGATCCAGGAACCTCTTCCTGATCTCGTGTGTCTGCACTTCTTCGCTTCCTATTAAGTCCTATTAACCAGCCCTATTTAGACCGCACTACAGTACCGGCCCGGCTCAGCACTGCCGGTTCAAGCGTTGACGAAGGTCAACCGCACCGAACGCCGCGGATTGTCCCGGTTCAGGTCGACCAGGACAACGCTCTGCCAGGTGCCCAACAACGGCTCACCCGCCTGCACCGGCACGGTGATCGACGGCGCGATGATCGCCGGCAGCACATGATCGGCACCATGACCCGCGGACCCGTGCGCGTGCCGATAGCGGTCGTCGCGCGGCAACAGCCGCTCCATGGTGTCGACGAGGTCGTCATCGGAACCCGCGCCGGTTTCGATGATCGCCACCCCGGCCGTTGCATGCGGGACGAACACATTGCACAGCCCGTCGCCCTGCGGGAAGCAAAACGCGCGCACTGAATCGGTCAAATCGACGATACGGCGACGCGCGGTGTCCAGTTCCAGCACATCGGTATGCACCGGTCCAGCGTACGTATTTGCCCATTGTCATGGCTAATCCAGCGGAGGAAGGTGGTTGGTGGAACCGGTGGCGCCGCCGCGGCGCTGCGAGTCCGAGCAAGTCGGCTCGGAGAGAAAGGGTGCTCTATGTACGCGCGCTCCACAACAATCCAGGCGCAGCCGTCGTCCATCGACGCCGGAATCGCGCACGTTCGCGACGCGGTCATGCCCGCGATCAGCGGAGTCTACGGCTGTGTCGGGCTGTCGTTATTGGTCGACCGCGAATCGGGTCGCTGCATCGCGACCACCGCATGGGAGAACGAAGCAGCGATGCGCGCCAGCGCCGAGCGGGCGCGCCCGGTACGCGATCAGGCCGCCGAGACGTTCGGGGGCAGCCCGATGATCGACGAGTGGGAGATCGCGGTGCTGCACCGCGACCACCGCTCCGGCCCCGGCGCGTGCGTGCGCGCCACCTGGCTGCGGGTGCGGCCGGATCAGTTCGACCGGGCCATCGGGTTCTACCGGGAATCGGTGCTGCCCGCGATCGAGGAGCTCGACGGTTTCTGCAGCGCCAGCCTGATGATCGACCGCGCGTCGTGGCGGGCGGTGTCGTCGTCGACGTTCGACAGCCTCGAGGCGATGCAGCGCAACGAGGAGCAGGCCCGTTCGCTGCGGACGGCCCGGCTGCGCGACCTCGGCGCCGACCAGCACGACGTCGGCGAGTTCGAGCTGGCGCTGGCCCACCTGCGGGTGCCCGAGCTGGTCTAGCGGACACCTTTTTCGCCGAACGTCACGCCAGCGTGGCGTTGGTCGTCGAGTGTCACGCTAGCGTGACGATGGGTTGCTACGACCCGAAATCAGGGCCGCCCGTTCCAACGTGGCCTGCGCCATCTTGACGTGGGCCGCATCGACGAGAACACCGTTGACGCCGACCGCGCCCAGGCCTTTCTGCTCGCCTTCGCGGTAGGCGGCGACGTTGCGCTCGGCCAGCGCGATCTCCTCGTCGGTGGGCGCGTACACCTTGTTGGCGACGGCGATCTGGGTCGGGTGGATCGCCCACTTGCCGGTGTAGCCCATCAGCGCGGCCCGTCGCGCGTCGCGCTCGTAGCCCTCCAGGTTGCGGTAGTCCGGATAGGGCGCGTCGATGGCGTCGATGCCGGCGATACGGGCGGCGACGATCACCTTGTTGCGGGCATAGGCCCAGAAGTCGCCCGGGTATTCGCCGAGCGGGTCGAAGTTGGTGTCCACGCGGGCGCCCTGCGACAGCGAGAAGTCGCCGACACCGAAGATCAGCGCGTCCAGCCGCGGGCTGGCCGTCGCGATCTCCTCGGCGTTGGCCAGCCCCTCCACTTCTTCGATGAGCACCTCGAGGCGAATCTGGCGCGACAGGCCGAGCTTGGCTTCCAGCTGGGTGAGCAGCACGTCGACCCACCAAACATCGCGCGCCCGTAGCGCTTTCGGGATGATGATGGTCTCGAGGTTCTCCCGGGCGTTGGTGACGACCTCGACGATGTCGTCGTGGCACCACTGGGTGTCCAGGCCGTTGATACGGATCGCCCGCACGGTGCGTCCCCAGTCGAGCTCGTTGAGCGCGGTGACGGCTTTCCCGCGCGCCGCCTCCTTCTGTGCGGGCGCGGTGGCGTCCTCCAGGTCCAGGAAGACCAGGTCGGCCTCCGACGCGGCGGCGCCCGCGAACATGTGGTCGTTGGCCGCGGGCACGGCGAGCTCGGATCGGCGCAATAAGGACGTCATCGCAAGACTCCCGTCACAGCACACCCCGGGTGTGCAGGTCATTGATGTCGGGGCCCTTGAGGCCGAGCAGCTCCCCGTACACCTCGGCGTTGTGCTGACCGATCCGCGGGCCCAGGTGCTGCACCCGGCCGGTCGCCGCCGAGAACCGCGGCACCGGCGCCTGGACCGTCATCGCGCCGAGTTCGTCGTCGCCGACTTTCACGAACACTTCGCGATGGGCCAGTTGCTCGTCGGCGACCAGATCGGCGATGTCGTAGACCGGCGCGGCGGCCACCTCGGCGGCGTCGAAGATCTCCATCGCCTCGGCCAATGTCTTGGTGGCCACCCAGTCGGCGACCACCTGGTCCACCTCGCGGGCCCGCGCCAGCCGGCGCTGCGGGTCGGAGAAGTCGGCGTCGTCGACCAGGTCGGCGCGCCCGATCGCCCGGAACACCCGCAACGCCAACTGCGGTGAGCTGCCCGACATCGCCAGCCAGCGATCGTCAGCGGTGCGGTAGGTGTTGCGCGGGGCCGAGATGTCCCATCGGTTGCCCGCCCTGGTCGGCACCAGTCCGAGTTGGTCGTAGCTCAGCAGCGTCTGCTCCAGCAGGCGGGCCAGCGGGTCGATGAGGTTGATGTCGATCAGCTGGCCGGACGCGCCGTGCACGTCGCGGTGGTAGAGCGCCATCATCACGGCATAGGCGGCGTTCAGTGACGCCACGCCGTCGGCCAACATGAACGGCGGCAACGTCGGTGGTCCCTCGGCCTCGCCGGTGATGTTGGCGAAGCCGCTCATCGCCTCGCCGAGGGTCCCGAAGCCGGGGCGTTCGCTTTTGGGGCCGGTCAGCCCGTAGCCGGTGATGTGCAGCATGACGATCTTGTCGTTGATGGCCCGCAATGCCGGGTAGTCCAGCCCCCACGTGCGCAACGTCGCCGGCCGGGTGTTGACGATCACCACGTCGGCGTGCTCGACCAGCCGGCGCAGCAACTCCTGGCCTTCGGCGACGCGCAGGTTGAGGGTGATGGAACGCTTGTTGCGCGACAACGACTTCCACATCAGCCCGACGCCGTCGATCTGGTTTCCCCAGGTGCGGATCGGGTCGCCACCGTCGGGTTGCTCGATCTTGATGACGTCGGCGCCGAACTCACCCAGATAGGTGGCGGCCAGCGGTGCCGCGGCCAAGGTGGCGACGTCGAGAACCCGGATGCCTTCGAGCATCATGCTCCGACGGGCGCGCAGACCGGCCGTTGCAGCCCGAGGTGGTCGCGCAGCGTCGAGCCGCTGTAGGAGTCGCGGAACAGGCCGCGGTGCTGCAGTTCCGGGACCACCATCCGCACTACGTCTTCGAACGCGCCGGGCAGATGCGTTGCGGCCAGGACGAATCCGTCGCAGGCACCGCCGTGGAACCACTCCTCCATCTGATCGGCGACCTGTGTCCCGGTGCCGACGAAACGCGGACCCTGCAGCAGGGTGGCGCGGTGGCCGGCCCGGTCGCGCAGCGTGATGTTGTCGCCGATGTGGGCGCGCAGGTTCTGCACCAGACCGCGGATACCCGACACCGATTCGATGAGCTCGTCGGTGATCGGGTCATCGAGATCGTGTTTGGCGAAGTCGTAGTTCATCAGCTCCGAGAGTAGGGTCAGCGACGCCATCGGGTGCACCAGGTCGCTGAGAAACACCTGTTCGCGCTCTTTGGCATGGTCCTCCGACTCCCCTACCACGGCGTAGGCCATCGGACAGACCTTGACCGACTGCGGGTCGCGGCCGGCGGCGTCGATGCGCTCCTTCTGGTCGGCGTAGTGGTTGCG
>DASQRI010000336.1:0-2923 GCA_035642975.1 Mycobacterium sp. | reverse complement strand
GACCTGCAATTCACCTTCGCCGAGTTCCACGCTGCAGCAGCCCGGGTGGCGACGCTGCTCGAGCAGTCCGGAGTCGAGCCGGGTGACCGGGTCGGCGTGATGTTGCCCAACACGCCCGCATTCGCCATCGCGTTCTTCGGGATCATCTACCGCGGCGCGGTGGCCGTCCCGATGAATCCGCTGCTCAAGGCCCGCGAGGTGGCCTTCTACCTGTCCAACAGCGGCGCCAAGGCGTTGTTCGCGACACCTGCTTTCGCCGACGAGGCCAGCGCCGGTGCCGACGAGTCGGGCGCCCAGTGCTGGATTGTCGACGACGCCGGTCTGATGGACCTGATCGCCGACCTGCCAGAGCAGCAGTCTCCGGTGGAACGCGGTGCCGACGACGTCGCGGTCATCCTGCACACCTCGGGAACCACCGGAAAGCCTAAGGGCGCCATGCTCACCCACGGCAATCTGGGCCGCAACGCCGATGTCAGCGTCCGCACCCTGGTCGAGACCGGGCCGAACGACGTGGTGATGGGCTGCCTGCCGCTGTTTCACGTCTTCGGGCTGACCTGCGGCCTCAACGCGGCGGTGCTGGCCGGTGCGACGTTGACGCTCATCCCTCGATTCGACCCGCGCAAGGCGCTCGAGGTGATCGAGCGAGACGCCGTCACGGTGTTTGAAGGTGTGCCGACGATGTATTCAGCGCTGCTGACCGTGGCGGACAAAGCTGCACCGGAGGCGACGCGCACGTTGCGGGTCTGTGTCTCAGGTGGCGCGGCGATGCCCGTGCAGGTTCTCACCGACTTCGAAAAGGCCTTCGGCTGCACCGTTCTCGAGGGCTACGGGCTGTCGGAGAGCTCCCCGGCGGCCGCATTCAACCATCCGCATCGGGCACGGAAGGTGGGCTCGATCGGGACTCCGATCGAAGGTGTGCAGATGCGAGTCGTCGACCTGGACGGCGTCGAGGTGCCGCAAGGACGTACCGGCGAGATCCAGATCCGCGGCCACAACGTGATGAAGGGCTACTGGAACCTGCCCGAGGCAACCAAGGCCACGATCACCAAGGACGGCTGGCTGGCAACCGGGGACGTGGGACGCGTCGACGAGGAGGGCTACTTCTACATCGTCGACCGGACCAAGGACATGATCATCCGCGGCGGCTACAACGTCTATCCGCGCGAAATCGAGGAAGTGCTTTACGAGCACCCGGCGGTCGCCGAAGCGGCCGTCATCGGCATGCCGCATGACTCACTGGGTGAGGAAGTCGGCGCGGCCGTCGCGCTCAAGAAGGACGCTGCGGTGACTGCTGACGAGCTGCGCGACTACGTCAAGGAGCGAGTGGCCGCTTACAAGTATCCGCGCAAGGTCTGGCTGGTCGACGCCCTGCCCAAGGGCCCCACCGGCAAGGTCGTCAAGCGCGAAATCACCGTTCCGACAAACGACAGCACGCGATAACCATGGCAACCAGTAAGACCAATCCGGACGAGCTGGCTGCACCTCTCGACCTGCTGCTCACCAGCGCCACCAAGCCAGTCACCAGCCGAATGATGCCGAACGGCACCTGGGCCCGCTTCGGGGCTAACCTCGTCCAGCATCCCGGTGACGTGGCCGGCCGCGCCGCCACACTGACGCGTGAACTCGGCAGCATCGCCGTGGGTAAGTCGCACCGCGCGCCTGCGCGGGCAGACAAGCGCTTCCTCGACCCTGCCTGGCAACAGAACCCGCTGCTGCATCGAGCCATGCAGGCCTATCTCGCAGCCGCCGAGGCCGCCGAAGGATTGCTTACCGATGCTGAGCTCGATTGGCGCGACAACGAGCGGATGCGGTTCGTCATCGACAATCTGGTGGAGGGGCTGGCGCCGACCAACAACCCGTTGATCAGCCCCGTCGGCTGGAAGGCGCTGATCGACACCGGCGGACTGAGCGCGCTGCGCGGCGCGAGAGCCTTTGCCCGGGATATGCTTTCCAAGCCCCGGGTACCGGCGATGGTCGAGCCGGACGCGTTCTCGGTAGGCGAGACCGTGGCCACCACCAAAGGGGCGGTGGTCTTGCAAACCTCGATGTTCGAACTGATCCAGTACGCCCCACAGACACCCAAGGTGCGCGCTATTCCGTTGCTGATGGTGCCGCCGGTGATCAACAAGTTCTACATCATGGACATCGCGCCTGGGCGAAGCATGATCGAGTACTTCGTGCAGCAGGGCCAGCAGGTGTTCGTCATTTCGTGGCGTAACCCGCAAGCCCGCCATCGTGATTGGGGTTTCGATGCCTACGGCGCGGCGATCATCGAGGCAATGGATGCGGTGCAGAAAATCACCGAGACCGACAGCACCCACCTGCTGGCAACCTGCTCGGGCGGCATCCTCGCGGCGATGACCGCGGCCCACCTCGGTGAGATAGCCGAAGGCGATCGGATCGCGGGCCTCACTATGGCGGTCACCGTGCTGGATGAGACTCGGGCCGGCTTCGCGGCCGCGGCGATGAGTGACCGTGCGGCGCAGGCCGCGATCCGAGTTTCGGGCCGGAAGGGTTACCTCGACGGGCGTGATATGGCGGAGATGTTCGCCTGGCTGCGCCCCACCGACCTGGTATGGCGCTACGTCGTGAACAACTACGTGCAGGGCCGCAAGCCGGCAGCGTTCGACGTGCTGTTCTGGAACGCCGACACCACCCGCATGACCGCCGCCCTGCACCGCGACCTGGTGCTGATGGGGCTGCGGAACGCGCTGGTCACCCCCGGCGGTGTCAGCATGCTGGGCAGCCCGGTCGACTTGTCCAAGATCACCTCCGACGCCTACGTGATCGGCGGCATCGCGGACCACATCTGCCCGTGGCAAGCCACCTATCGCAGTGCGCGGCTGCTGGGCAGCAAGGACAACCGCTATGTGCTGTCCACCAGCGGTCACATCGCGGCGTTGGTCAACCCGCCCGGCAACCC
>DASQRI010000335.1:0-5700 GCA_035642975.1 Mycobacterium sp. | reverse complement strand
ATCCTCCCGGCCGAGGTCCTCGGAGCCAAGTTGCCCCAATGAGCGCGGCCAGCGATGACAGGGCCACACAGACCCCCGACACCGGCCACTGGGGAGGGGGGGCCTCTCCCCCGAGAAAAGTAGACAGCCCACCTGGTCCATGGCGGTGTCCTCCCAGTAAAACGTACTTCACGAGTTCGGTGTCAACCCCGAACCAACACCCTCCACCACCCCGAAAAGCTCCTGCGCCAAGACGATGACGACGGAGGAGAGTCGAAATAGCTACGGCGACAACGTCGCTCGCACGCAAACCGTAACGTAGGGCAGCGCAAGGCCTCCCGCGTTGGCCAGCGCCGGATGAGTGGCGAGCAATTCGCGTACCTGGTCCAGCGTCTTGGTCCGCACCTCGGTCGGTGAGGTGATGCAATAGCTACGCGAAGCGACCAAATCGATCAACGCTTGTGGGGTCAGGTAATTCGTCCACTCGAGCTGATGGCGCTGCACTTCGGTGAACGGCTCCGGCAGCGTCACCCCGTCGCGCAGCCGGTCGCCGTCGCGGCCGATGATGCGGCCCAGCTCCCGTACCCAGCCGAGCCGCTCGTCGCGAGTGTTCCACACCAAACCCAGGCGCCCGCCCGGCCGCAGCACCCGGGCCAATTCGGGGATTGCCCGCGCCGGGTTGAACCAATGCCAAGCCTGCGCGACAAGCACCGCGTCGACGCTGTTGTCCGCCAGCGGAATTTCCTCGGCCGTGCCGAGCAGCGCCGGTGTATCCGGCAGCGACCTGCGCAGCATCTCCAGCATCTCGGCGATCGGGTCGACGGCGATCACGTCCAGCCCGCGTTCCACCAGCCGGGTGGTCAGCTTGCCGGTACCGGCGCCGAGGTCCAGCACGTCACGGGCCCCGGCCGGCAGCAGCCAGTCGATCGCCTCCGGCGGGTACGACGGGCGGCCGCGCTCGTAGGCGGCCGCTGCAGAGCCGAAAGACAATGAGCGGGCCTGCGATGACTGGGTCACCGCCGACACGCGCCTTCGGCCAAGTCGAGCGTCCTGCGCACCAGTTGACCGACGGCTTCGGATTCCACCAGGAAGCCGTCGTGTCCGTAGATCGAGTCGACGATCTGCAGTTCGCCGCTGCCGGGCAGCAGCTCGGCCAGCTCCTCTTGCAGGCGAAGCGGGTAAAGCCGGTCGCTGGTGATGCCAGCGACCACCACCGGCACCGGGCAGCCACGCAGCGCCGCGGCGACACCGCCGCGGCCACGGCCGACGTCGTGACGAGACAGTGCCTCGGTGAGCACCACATAGCTGCCGGCATCGAAGCGCGACACCAGCTTGCCGCCCTGGTGTTCCAGGTAGCTTTGCACCGCGTATCGGCCGCCCGCCGTCGGATCCGTGGGATCTTCCCCACCCTGCGCTCTATTGGCGAATCGGGTGTCCAGCTCGACCTCGCCCCGGTAGGTCAGATGCGCGAAGCGGCGGGCGATCTCGAGGCCGGCCTCGGGGGTACGCCCGGTGCCGTAGTAGTTGCCGCCCTGCCAGTTCGGGTCGGCTTTGATGGCCGCGATCTGGGTGCACTGCGTGCCGATCTGGTCGGCAGTCGCGCGCGCACCCACGGCCAGCAGCAGACCCGAGGCCATCCGATCGGGATGGCCCACAATCCATTCCAGCGCCCGGGCCCCACCCATCGACCCGCCGACCACTGCGGCGACCTCGGTGATGCCCAGCGCCGCCAGCGCGGCGACGTCGGCCTCCACCTGATCTCGCACCGAGATCAGCGGAAACCTTGAACCCCAAGGCTTTCCGTCGGGAGCCCTGGAGCTCGGCCCGGTCGAGCCGCGGCAGCCGCCCAACACATTGGTGGCCACCGCGCACCAGCGGTTGGTGTCGATCGGCGCGCCCGGCCCCGCTATGCCGTCCCACCAGCCCGGCGTCGGATGCCCGGCGCCGGCAGGACCGGTGATGTGCGAATCCCCGGTCAGCGCATGCAGTACCACCACGACGTTGTCGCGGGTCGCCGACAGCTCGCCCCACCGCTGTACCGCGATGCTGACGTCGTCGAGCACCACACCGCTTTCCAGCGTCAGCGAGCCGATGTCGACAATGCCGACCTCGCCGTCGGCGGGCAGCGTCTGCGTCGGCACGTCGGAGATAGTCACGTCGGCCCCATCAGAAGGCCGCCACGGCGTGCGGATCGCCGCTGTCGGCTCCAGACTTAGAAGCGCCGCCGTATTTGCGCGCCGCGGCGAAGCCGAGCTCGAGGTCGGCCAGGATGTCGTCGATGCCTTCGATGCCCACCGCCAGCCGCACCAAGCCCGGGCTGACGCCGGTGGACAGCTGCTCGGCCGGGCTGAGCTGGGCGTGCGTCGTCGACGCCGGGTGAATCACCAGCGATCGCACGTCACCGATGTTGGCGACGTGGCTGTGCAGCTGGAGCGCGTTGACGAAGGCCTTGCCGGCCTCCACACCGCCGGCCAATTCGAAGGCCAGCACGGCCCCGGTTCCCTTGGGTGCCAGCTTCTTTCCCAGCTCGTACCACGGCGAACCGGGTAGGCCGGCGTAGTTGACCGACAGCACGTCGTCGTGGCCGGCGAGGTACTCGGCGACGCGCTGAGCGTTGGCGACGTGACGCTCGACGCGCAGGCTCAGGGTTTCGATGCCCTGTGCGACCAGGAACGCGTTGAACGGCGATGCCGCCGATCCGTAGTCACGCAGCAGCTGCACCCGCGCCTTGACCGCGAACGCGGGCGGCCCCAGCTCGGCGTACACCACTCCGTGGTAGCTCGGGTCGGGGGTGGTGAAACCGGGGAAGCGGCCTTGCGTCCAGTCGAAGGTGCCGCCGTCGACGATCGCCCCGGCGATCGCGGCGCCGTGCCCGCCGAGGTACTTGGTGGCCGAGTGCACCACGATGTCGGCACCCTGAGCGATCGGCTGGATCAGGTACGGGGTAGCGATGGTGTTGTCGACGATCAACGGCACCCCGTGCTGGTGGGCGACCGCGGAGACGCCCGGAGTGTCCAGGATGTCGATCTGCGGGTTGGAGATCGTCTCGGCGAAGAACGCCTTGGTGTTGGGACGCACCGCGGCTCGCCACGAATCCAGGTCGTCGGGGTCAGCGACGAAACTGACTTCGACGCCGAGCTTGGGCAGCGAGTAGTGGAACAGGTTGTAGGTGCCGCCGTAGAGCCGCGGGCTGGACACGATATGGTCACCCGCGCCGGCGACATTCAAAATCGCGAACGTCTCGGCGGCCTGACCCGAGGACAGGAACAACGCGGCCACCCCGCCTTCGAGGGCGGCGATCCGTTGTTCGACGACGTCGGTGGTGGGGTTGCCGATGCGGGTGTAGATGTTTCCCGGGATTTCCAGGCCGAACAGCGCCGCGGCATGAGTGGTGTCGTCGAACGTGTACGACGTGGTCTGGTAGATCGGTAGGGCCCGGGCGTTGGTGGTCGGGTCCGGTGTCTGGCCGGCGTGGACCTGCTTGGTTTCGAACGACCAGTGCGCGGTCGGATCGGTATCAGTTTCAGAACTCACGATGGATGGCTTTCTGGGAGGAAGTGGGTGGGTCGGGTGCTGTCAGGGGCGTTGACGTCGTCTCGGGACGACGTCAAGGGACGCTCGATGATCAGCAACTGCGACGCACGATGGGCCTGCCCCTATGGGTGCGCATCAGGTTTCCCTGTCTACTCGGGGGGCCCGTCACCACGGACCCGCGCTTGCCGACGCAGCCGGTTCTGGCTACTCAACCTGGTCATCACCCGGGGCACCCCACCGCGGTTGGAGGGTTGCCGGCCAGCAAGCCGGGGCTTGACGCTGGCACTCATGACCTTTGTGGAGCTTATCGCACTGCGCGGACCTCATGCCACTGAGTGATCCGATGGCGATCGGCGGGCCCTGATCTGGCCCCGATCGGCGCACGCACCGTCGCGGAATGGATACATGCAGGTCGCCGCCAGGTCAAACACCCTTGCTAACGTGGCAGCAAGAACGCCGAGCCCTCGAAATTTCACCGCTAGTGACGCCGGGAGACAGACCGTGTGCGCCGAACAGCCGACCATCATCTACACGCTGACCGATGAGGCGCCGCTGCTGGCGACCTACGCGTTTCTGCCGATCGTGCGTGCCTTCGCCGAACCGGCGGACATCGAGATCAAGACCAGTGACATCTCGGTGGCCACCCGGATCCTGGCCGAGTTCCCCGAGGACCTGACCGACGAGCAGCGGGTGCCGGACAACTTGGCGGAGTTGGGTCGGCTGACGAAGCTGCCGGACACCAACATCATCAAGTTGCCCAACATCAGCGCCTCGGTGCCACAGCTGGTGGCCGCGGTCAAGGAACTGCAGGGCAACGGCTACAAGATTCCGGACTTTCCGCAGTCTCCGAAGACCGACGAGGAGAAGGAAATCCGCGACCGTTATGCCAAATGTCTGGGTAGCGCAGTAAATCCCGTTCTACGGCAAGGCAATTCGGACCGTCGCGCGCCCCATGCGGTCAAGGAGTACGCACGCAAACATCCGCACAGCATGGGGGACTGGTCGATGGCGTCGCGCACGCACGTGGCGACCATGCGGGAGGGCGACTTTTACCACGGTGAAAAGTCGGCCACGTTGGATCGCGCACGCAACGTCAAGATGGAGTTGGCGACCAAAACCGGTGAGACGCTGGTGCTCAAGCCGATGGTGTCGCTGCGCGAGGGCGACATCATCGACAGCATGTTCATGAGCAAGAAAGCCCTGTGCGAGTTCTACGAAGCACAGATGGAGGACGCCTACGAGACCGGGGTGATGTTCTCACTGCACGTCAAGGCGACGATGATGAAGGTCTCGCACCCGATCGTCTTCGGGCACGCGGTGAAGATCTTCTACAAAGACGCATTTGCCAAGCATCAAGAACTGTTCGAGGAACTCGGCGTCAACGTCAACAACGGACTGTCCGACCTGTACAGCAAGATCGAGTCGTTGCCGGCTTCGCTGCACGACGAGATCATCCGTGACCTGCACGCCTGCCACGAACAGCGGCCCGAGCTGGCCATGGTCGATTCGGCCAAGGGCATCACCAACTTTCATTCGCCCAGCGACGTGATCGTGGACGCGTCGATGCCCGCGATGATCCGCGCAGGCGGCAAGATGTACGGCGCCGACGGGCGACAGAAGGACACCAAGGCGGTCAATCCCGAGTCCACCTTCTCCCGCATCTACCAGGAGATCATCAACTTCTGTAAGACGCACGGTCAGTTCGATCCGACCACGATGGGCACCGTGCCCAACGTCGGCCTGATGGCGCAGCAGGCCGAGGAATACGGCTCGCACGACAAGACATTCGAGATTCCCGACGACGGCGTCGCCAACATCGTCGACCTCGACACCGGCGAAGTGCTGTTGACGCAAAACGTGGAAACCGGCGACATCTGGCGGATGCCCATCGTGCGGGACGATCCGATCCGCGACTGGGTCAAGCTGGCCGTCAACCGGGCGCAGAACTCGGGCATGCCGGTGGTGTTCTGGCTGGACGTGGAGCGTCCGCATGAGAACGAAATGCGCAAGAAGGTCTACACGTATCTCGCCGAACACGACACCGATGGCCTGGACATCCAGATCATGTCGCAGGAGCGAGCCATGCGGCATACGATCGAACGCGCGATGCGCGGCCAGGACACCATCGCCGCTACCGGCAACATCCTGCGCGACTATCTCACCGACCTGTTCCCGATCCTGGAACTG
>DASQRI010000334.1:0-6753 GCA_035642975.1 Mycobacterium sp. | reverse complement strand
GAAAGTAACGCAGCGTCACCTGGAAAATTCGTTAAACAACTCAGCGCGCAGGCGTGCGAATTCAGTCGGCCGAACGCGACGTGTCCTTTCCAGTCAGCTTCCCATTTCTGGGAGGGGACTGCCGTGCGTGGAATCGCGACAAACTGGCTCAAGTTGAGCGTCGCTTCGCAGGTCGGGGCGTAAAAAGTGTAATATCTCGATATTGACCCGGACGACGACTTACATTCCTGAAGTTCACCGTTCCCCGTCTTTATAAAACGTGAATATCGTTTCTTAGAGTTTGTTGAGCGCAAGGTTCATAAAGAAGCCGGAACTCATCCAATGCGCACTAAAAGTGCCAGGAAACAAACTGGAAGTTGGCGCCCTGCGGGGAAGGGGCCCACATGACCGCTGTTTCTCTGGATACGGCATGCCATACCTTCGCGTGTGGTCGAAGCCGCTTCCAACACGCCAACGTGCTCGCGAAGAGCCGGCGACGACTTCCCCGACAGCACCGGTTCATCCGCCGATGGAAAATATTGGACTGCCGGCACTTTGGCGATGTCGAGCAACCGACCTAGATTAGTGCCATCGCACCCGCGACAGATACTCACGCCAGTACTGCCCCAGTGCCGTTGGTTACCAACGTGGTTGGGCTTTGCAGGCTCGGAGGGAAGACGATTTGGCCACCCCACTCGGCGATGTAGCTGAGTTGCTCGGTGAGTTCGGCTTCCAGGTTCCACGGCAGGACCAAAACCACGTCTGGGCGGTCCCTGGCGATCGACTTCGGGTCGCGAATCGGGATGCGGGTACCCGGGGTGAAGCGGCCGTGTTTGTAGGGATTGCGGTCGACGATGTACTCGACCAGATCCGTGCGGATCCCGCAGTAGTTGAGCAGGGTGTTGCCGTTGCCCTGCGCCCCGTATCCGACGACACGCTTGCCGTCGGCGCGGCACTGGAGCAGGAAGCGCAACAGGTTGTGACGCAACGCCTCAGTGCGCTGGCGCAACTGCAGATAACTATCCACCCGATGCAAACCTGCTGCCTTCTCGGTGCGCAGCACTTCCACAACCCGGTCGCTGGGTGGCGCCGCGATCCGCGAGGGCCGAGCCCAGATGCGAAGCGAGCCGCCGTGCGTAGGCAGCAGTTCGACGTCAACGACGGCCAGCCCCGCAGTGGCCAGCGCACGTGTTGCCGACAGCAGGGTGTAGTACTGGAAGTTTTCGTGGCAGATCGTGTCGAACTGGGTGTGGCGCACCAGCTTTAACGCATGGTGGACCTCGATGCTCAGCCAACCGTCGTCGGCGAGCAGCATGCGCAGAGATCGGGTGAAGCCCCGCAGATCGGGCATGTGCGCGTAGACGTTGTTAGCGACGACCAACTCCGCCGGGCCGTATTCCTCGCGCACTCGGCGCGCCAACGGCTCGTCCAGAAAGTCCGTGACCGTCGGAACACCGCGCTCGCGGGCGGTGGTACCGACATTCACTGACGGCTCTATCCCCAGACACGGTATGCCCGCCGCGACGACATGTTGGAGCAGATACCCATCATTGCTGGCGACTTCCACCACGAACGACTCGGTCGACAACTCGAGTCGTTTGATGGCTTGGTTGACGAACGTCTTCGCGTGCTGCACCCAGCTGTCCGAAAACGAAGAGAAATAGGCGTATTCGCTGGATGTGTCCTCCGGCGTTATGAGAGCCGGTATCTGCAGCAGCAGACAGTCCTCGCAAAGTCGAAGGTGTAGCGGGAATGTCGGCTCAGGTAGATCGAGTTCGCTTGGGTTGAGAAACCTTTCACACGGCGGAGTCGCGCCGAGGTCCAATACACTGACCAGGCGCTCCGAGTCGCACAGGCGGCAATGTAGCCGGGCCGCTGCCGTTGGCGCGCTAACTTGTGTGCCGCGTTTCATGGCGAACCCCATGCCGAGGAGGCCCGGACCGCGGCGGGGGCACACCGCGGCCCGGGCGTTTGAGGGAAGCCCGGTGCAACTCCCGAGTTACGCGATCAGCTGCTTCCGACGCAGCGAGGCCACTGTCGACCGATTGACCGGCGTCGTCGCCACCGGCGCCCGCAGCTGAAAAGCCACTGGACTCCGGTAGCCGCGGCGGTGGTGCAACCGCTGCTTCCGCCAGCTCATTCCCGGTCATTCAATATGCCCGTCGCTGGCTCATGATGCCGCGCTCCGAACCGATGCCAGCAATGGCCAGTTGGCGTCTTGATCGGAAATGACGCTGACCGGCAGTGGCCACTCGATCCCGAATGCCGGGTCGTCCCAACGGAATCCCTGCTCCTCGGAGAGTTCATACAGGCCGCTGACTTGATTGAGAACTTCGGTGTTGTCGGCAAGAGTCTGGAAACCGTGCGCAACATACGGCGGCAAGAACAGCGCGCGGCGATTATCGGCGCTCAGCTGAATCATCTCGTGCTGGCCGTAGGAGCGCGATTCCGGGCGCACGTCTAG
This sequence comes from Mycobacterium sp., assembly GCA_035642975.1. Lineage (GTDB taxonomy): Bacteria > Actinomycetota > Actinomycetes > Mycobacteriales > Mycobacteriaceae > Mycobacterium. The sequence goes on along the minus strand of DASQRI010000334.1, from coordinate 4,310 downwards.
TGCCACGGCGACGATGGCGCCGCGGGTACAGCGCACCAGCTTGGCCTCGGCGTGCGGAGGAACCTGACGGTGCATGCCGCGCAAGGTTCCTCGGGCGTAGTTGTAGGCGAGGCTCGTCTGCGCGACATTGGGGAGCAGCCCATATTCGGCGAATTCGTCGGCGGAGAACAATTGCGAGAAGAATCCGCGATCGTCGCGGAGCGGTTCGATATCGATAATCGTCACTCCGTCGATGCCAGTGGGTGTGTACTTCACTGGAGCTCTCCCTTCGATAAAAGGCTTCCGTCCCCCACGACGTCGTGGCCGTCATCGAAAAACGTTGAGAAAACAAGCCAACCCACGCGGCTGTCGGTCCCGTTGACCAGCACTCGCACTGCGATACTCCTTCGTCGTCTCGGTATTGAGCTGCGCTAGTTCACCGAGTAATCGGATCCGGGATCCAATACCGCCTTTTCCACCGTGAAGGCTTCGGCGTAGCGGGCGCGACACTGCACTCCGCGGACTCGCATCAACCCGAGGAAGGCTTCGTCGTCAAACCATCCGCGGCTGGACTGCGACGGGTAGCACTGGGCGAGCAACCTCGCCTTCTCGTGCGCCGTCTCAATTGGGATCGGCAGGTAGAGAGTCGGATCGGGTAAGTCCGACTCCCACTTGAGGATTTCGTAGCCGAGGACCAGATGGTCATGGAACTCGGTTGGGATCAGCTCAGCCAGCAACCGATGGTCTTGGTGGTGATCGCTGCGGTGTGGACCGAAAACCATGTCCGGTTCGCAGTCGCGGCGGAACTCGGCCAGTAGTTGTTTCACCCGGCCCCCGTGGTCCAGAAGCCGGCCGTCGGGCTGATCGGCAACCGTCAATCGGACGGCTATTGAAGGGCATAACGCTGCGAATGCGTTCTTCTCTTCGATCTCCCGGTCGGTACCGCCACCGGTCAGCACCAACACATGAACGACAAGATCAGGGTTGGTCACGAACGATTTCGATCAGCGTTGCGCCCGTGCTGATGGCGATGTCGCCACAGTGGGCTCCGATCACAGCCACGCAATTGAGGCTGACCGGCGTCAGCGCCATCATGCGGCCCACTCGAGGGCCGAGCCGTACGCGAAACGGGTCAAACCGGTATCAAGCATACCTGGTATCATACATACTTTTGGGATGATGTTGAGTCTTTGGGTGGACTAGTAGTATCACGCGCTCTAGATCGGGTGCCGCCGACCGCCAGAGCCCCAAGGACGAGCACAGGGTTGGAACCCTTCTCCGCTGCCCCGAAGTAACCATCGATGCGGCGGAGGCAGTGCCTGACGTTGCTGCGGTCGACGACGTCGTCAGGGTCGTCAAGGACGATAGCGACGACGTCGAAGACGAGGACGACGTGGCCGTCGACGCAAGTCCCTGCAGGCCACCGCAGCAGTGCTCAGCGGCGACGACAACGCAGAACTCAACGGTGTCGACACCGCTGAGGTGAGCGGTGACACCGTCTGCGCGCCCGTGCCGGCCGAGGTACCGGCAGCTTGCGTGACCGCTGCGGCCAGCCCGGCCGACCCGGCCGGGTTGGTCGTCTGCAACGGAGTCGTGAACGGTGCCAACGTCGATGCAACCGACGCCGCACCTGCATAGCCGTACATCGCCGCGGCATCCTGCGCCCACATCTCGACGTACTGGGCCTCGGTGGCCATGATCGCCGGGGTGTTCTGACCGAAGAAGTTTGTCGCGACCAGCGCCAGCAGCAAAGCACGGTTGGCGGCAATCACAAACGGAGGCACCGTCATGGCGAACGCTGCCTCGTAGGCGGCCACGGCCGCCGTGGCCTGAGCCGAAGTCGCCTGTGCCTGCGCGGCGATGGCGCTTATCCACGACACATAGGTGGCGGCCGCCGCCGACATCGACGCTGAGGAGGGACCGAGCCACGTCGACGTGAGGTCTGAGATTGCGGACCCGTAGGCAGTCGCCGTCAAGTACAGGTCGTCGGCCGGGGCGTCCCAGGCCGCGGGCGCGGCCACCATCGGCCCCGCCCCAGGGCCGGCATACATCAGCCCAGAGTTGACCTCTGGCGGTAGGGCCCCGAACTCCAGCATCTATGGACCGCCGTAGTTGACGGCAGCAACAGTGGGCGCGCGGGTTGCGGCCCCCACAACCGCCGCCCGGCCCAGGTCGAGTCGGTCGAGCCGCGACAGGCTAGACAAACCGGCTAACCCTATGGAAACCATCTTACATACGTTTTGGATGATGTATAGGCTTGAACAAACCGAAAGTCTTGCTAGGCTAGGGTCGGTGGATCGGCTCAGGGGTGGCTTTCGGGCCGCGTCGATCGCCGACTGGGGAGAGCAGTTGGACTAAGCTCCCCGGAGACGCCTTGAGACCGAGGGCCCGTTGTGAAACCGTCGCGGCGGAGCAGCCGGGTTTGCTCTGTGACGGTGCTCAGTCCGTCGCCGCGCACGATTATTAGGTGGCCCAAACCATGACCATGACGACCGACACCAGAGCGGATTCCACCCGCCAGCAGATTCTGCGTGCCGCCGCACATCAGTTCGCCCGGCAGCCCTACCACCAGGTCGGCCTTGACGATGTCCTCGCTGAGGCCGAATTGACCAAGGGCGCAATGTATTTCCATTTCCGCTCCAAGCATGCGTTGGCGCTGGCCGTGATTGAAGACCAGACCACCCGGTCCAATGAGGCGGTCGCGGAACTGTTGGCGCGAAAATTCTCCGGCCTGGAGACGCTCTTCGACTTCTCCTATCAGCTGGCCGTACAGGATGTCAGCGAGGACATCGCCCGAGCGGCTTTGCATTTGCTTGAATCGATCGGCCGGATCGATAGCCGCCAGGCGAAGTTGCTGGGGGCATGGATCAATACCCTTGCGCTCACTATCCAGCGGGCCATCGGCGAAGGCGACATCTTCGACGAGTGTGACCCGCAGGATGTGGGACGTCTGCTGGTGTCGATATACATGGGGCTGCGCCAGACCAGTAACCTCGATGAACCCGAGCAGTTTCTCCTCGACCTCGAGAAGACTTGGGCGTTGGCGCTGCCCGGCTTCGTGCGTCCGGACCGACTCGATTACTTCCGGCAGTTCATCAGGCGACGCACCGCAATCGCGATCGGCAGCACCTCCGCGCTGGCGGGTTCAAGTTGATCCCCGCGGTCACGCGTATCCGGTGACCGCGTGGGTCCGGCCGCCGACTGTTAGGATTCCCGCCGAGTCATAAGTGGTCAGACACCGAGGGTCCTGTCTAAGCACGCAACCGGAACTCCGGAGGTAACAGGCGATGGCCCGCCAGGTGCGATCGCAAGCGACGCGGCGCAAGATTCTGGACGCCGCGGTCGAGGTGTTCAACGAGGTTGGGTACACGGCTGCCGGTCGGGGCGCGATCATCGAGCGCACCGGGATGACTAAGGGGGCTTTCTACCACCACTTCGAATCGATGGAATCGCTCGCTTCCACCATCATCGAAGAGGGCGCCAAACTTGTCGTCAGTGAATTGGGCGCCATGTCGGACTCGTTTTCTCCGGCGTTGGAGAACATCCTGCACGGCACGTTCGTCACGGCGGAGCTGTTCGCCTCCAACAAGGTGGTTCGCACCGCCGAGCGGTTGACCCTCGCGTTCGGCAAATTCAACGACACCGCGGCCGGGACCTACTCCACCTGGGTCGAGGCGATGACCACCGAGGCCAGCCGGGCAATCGCCGAAGGCGACATCCGAGCCGAGCTCGACCCCCACGTGGTCAGCGAGTCGGTTATCGGCGCAACGTTCGGCGCCCGGATACTGGGCCAGACGACCTCGGACGGCAACGACCTCATCCGGCGCTTGACCCAGATATGGGAGCTGCTTTTCCCCGCGATCGTCACCGACACGTCGCTGGCCTACTACCGCGAGTTCCTGTCCCGCGAGGCGCTACGTCACGTCAAGCACGACGCCTCGTCGTAGCCGGGTGACGATGCGGGCCTGGAAGGCCCGAGAAGGAGCGCGGCAAACCTAACGTCGGCAGGGATCAGTGCTCGTTGACCCACAGATGCTCGGTGAGATCCTGAAACGTCGCGAGCGCGATCTCGTCATCGGAACGCCTCAGTGCCGACCTACTCATCAGCGCACGCACGGTCGAGCCGTCGTTGTGAGCCAATTCGACGACCATGTTCGCCAGGCCATCGACAACCGAGAGCACCGATTCCGTTTCCAGTGCCCCGTGAAAGATGTCATGGAACTTCAGCGCGACGACCTCAGCCGCGGCGCGCCCCACCATCTCGGCAAATGCCTTGTTCGCGCACACGATCGTGCCGTCCCGAAGAACCGCCAACGTGGGAACCGGGATCC
>DASQRI010000333.1:0-2576 GCA_035642975.1 Mycobacterium sp. | reverse complement strand
TCGGACTCGATTGAACCGCAAATGGATTGGACGGTGTCGGCAAAGTTTGACAGGGCCAGAATCCCGGTGACCGCGCTCTGCGCCGGTTGGTAGATGTTGAGGAAGTTCTGGAACACGTTCGGCGCGACGTGCAGGGTTTGCTTGATGTCACGCCGGCTGTCGTTCAACGCCGTGGTGATTTCGTTGAGGTGATCGAAGGTCGTACCGATGGCCTCGCGGTTCTCGGCGACGAAGGGACGCAGATCGTTGACGGCGCCGTCCAATCCCGCAATGGCCTGACCCCACTCGTTGGGGGTGTTGGTCATCACCGTGGTGATGTTGGCCAGGTTCTTGTTGAACGACGCCAGCAGCTCACTGCTCGAGGTCAGCGCGGAGACGAACGTCTCCAAGTTGCGCAGCGTGCTGAAAATGTCCGTGCTGTGGTCGCCGAGCGCGGAAACCGCCTGCGAGAGCTTGATGACGGTGTCGCGCGCGGTGTCACCCTCGCCACGCAGGTTCGCGGCCGAGGTGTTGACGAATTGCCCCAGCGCGCTTGTCCCGCCCTCGGTCGTCGGCTGCAGTGACTCGGTCAGCTTCTCCAACTGCTTGCGCAGGTCGTCCCACTCGACCGGGACCGCGGTCCTATCCTTCGGAATGATTGCGCCGTCAGCCAGTTTCGGGCCGCCGGAGTAGACCGGGACGAGTTGGATCGCTCGCGACGTGACCAGTGACGGGGACAGGATCGCCGCCTTGACGTCGGCAGGCAACGAGTACTGCGACTCGACGGTGAACGTGACCTTTGCCGCGTTGGGCTCCGGTTCGATCTTCTCGATCGTTCCGACGGCGACGCCCAGGATGCGGATTTCGTCGCCGGTGTAGACACCGTTGGTGTTCGGGAAGTAGGCGATGTAGGTGTTGCGGTTCACCTGCTTCCACCACGGCGTCATCATCATGACGATCCCGACCAGCAGGATGAGCACCAGGCTGATCGCAGTGCCGATCTTGGTGACGCGTCGATGGTTCTCGATCCACGCAGCGGCGTTGTCGAGCCGGTCGCGGACCTTCGCCCGGGCATTCGCGAACGCCATCAGCGACCTCCGTTCGCGGGCACTTCGTTGGGCGCCGGCTGGTATACCGGCGTTTGCTTGGGCGGCGGCTGGAGATCCGCCGGCGGGCCGGGCGGTGGCCCACCTGGCGGCGGCGCTGGTGGCGGCGGCCGGTACGGGTAGCAACTGGGACCGGGCAACGGGACGCCGGCCGGGCCACACGAGTGCTGATCGGGATTGCCGGTGATGGCATCCGGGATTGACCGTCGAGGCTCGCCGCCTTGTCCGGTTCGCGGGTACGGCAACGGCAGCAGCGGCAGGCCGGGCTGGCCGGTGCCCGGATCGACAAGTTGCGACGGCAGCAGCACATTGGGATCAAGCCCCAGATCGGAGAACGCCGCGTCGGTGAACGGCTGCACGAATTGTCCCAGTGTCAGGTTCGGTAGCGAGGCTTTGAAGAATGGTCCCGACCCCAGCACTTCACCGAACGACATCGCGTACTTCGGGATGAGGTACAAGGTGCGCTGCAGTTCCTTTTTGCGGTCGTCCAAGACCGCAAGCACACTGTTGAGCTTGTCCAGTGCGGGCTTGAGCTGCGTCCGGTTGTCGCCGATGACCGCAGATATCTGCCGCGTCGCGGCCCCGACGTTGGTCATCAGCGCGTCAACCGCGTTGCGTTGCGTCAGAAGCTCGGCCAGCAACGCGTTCGCGTTGATGACCAGGTTGGCGATCTGATCGCTGCGCTTGCCCAGCACCCCCACCACCTTGTTCGCATTGGTCAGCAGGCTGCGCAGTTTCGCGTCACGGTTGTCCAGCGTGCTGGAGAACTGCGCAACTCCCTCCAGTGCGGCCTTCAAATCAGGTGGAGTCTCTTTGAAGGTGTTCGCCAACGTCGTCAGCGCCGAAGAAAGCTTTGCGGTGTCCAATGCGCTGACGGTGCTGGTCAAGTCGCCCAAGGCGTCTGGTAAGTCGTATGGCGCGCGAGTGCGCTCAACCGGGATGGGGCCTTGCAGCTTGCCGTCTCCTCGCGGAGTTATCTCCAGCATCTTCGTGCCAAGCACGGTCTCGGTCTTGATCGACGCCTCGGTGCGGTTGCCCAGTGCGACCTCATCGTCGACGGTGAAAGCGACCAGCACCTTTGTCCCGTCCAATTTGACGCTGGACACCCTGCCGACCGACAGTCCTGACACCCGCACGTCGCTATCCGGTTTGATGCCGCCCGCCTCAGTGAAATACGCGGAATAACCCGACTTGCCGGTGAGGAACGGGATCTTCTCGTAGGAGAAGACAGCAACGACCAGGGCGACCACGATGCCGATGCCAACCAGGCCGACGGTGACCCGGTTGCGGTCAGCGAGCGGTTTGATGTCACGTCGCTTGAGCTTGTCTTTCACAGCACCCAAACGGCTCGTAATCGAGGTCATTTTTTCGGCAAGCACCGCCCGGTCACCTGGCTCACCAGCTTGACGAACGTGGGTTGGCCGTTTCTGCCGTTGAGCTTGATGATCACATCGCAGATGTAGAAGCCGAAGTAGTCGCCGTAGAGACCCT
>DASQRI010000332.1:0-20225 GCA_035642975.1 Mycobacterium sp. | reverse complement strand
ACCGGGGTAGGGTATCGGCCCTTAACCCTCGGCGACGACGTCGAGGGCAACCTCGACATCGACCTCGGGATGCACATGCAGCGTGATCGGATGGCTTCCGACCGCTTTGATGTGCCCCTTGGGTAACCGGACGACCCGCTTGTCGAGGCTGGGTCCACCGGCCTTCCGGATCGCCGTCACGACCGAACCGGCGGTCACCGAGCCGAACAGCTTGCCCGAGTCGCCGGCCGTCTTCACCGGCAGCGCAACCGAGCCCAGCGCCTGGATCGCCGACTTGATTTCGTTGGCGTGCTCGAGGTCTCGCACCTGCTTGGTGTCGCGGGCGCGACGGATGTCGTCCACCTGCTTTTCCGCGCCGCGCGAGGCAACGATCGCCAGACCACGCGGCAGCAGGAAGTTGCGGCCGTAGCCGTCCTTGACCTCGACGGTGTCACCGACGGACCCGAGATGGTCGACGTCAGTGGTCAAAATGAGCTTCATTGTTTCGCTGATTCCGTTCTGCGTTAAGCGCTTACCGCGACGCGGAGGTGAAGGGCAGCAACGCCACCTCGCGGGCATTCTTGACCGCGATCGCGATGTCGCGCTGGTGCTGCACGCAGTTGCCGGTGACGCGCCGCGCCCTGATCTTGCCGCGCTCGCTGATGTAGGTGCGCAACAGCTGGGTGTCCTTGTAGTCGATGGCTTGCTGCTTCTTGCCGCAGAACACGCACTTGCGCGTCTTGACCGGTTTCTCCGGCGCCGGTCGCCGCTTGTTGGACTTAGCCATGTCTGTCTCTTTCGTTCTTTGAGTGGAAAAGGTTGGTTACTAGAAAGGTGGTTCGTCGTCGCCGCCGCCGAACGAACCGGACGCCGGGGCGCTGCCCCACGGGTCGTCGCCGGCTGCGCCGCCGGCCGGGGCGCCACCGCCGCTCGGCGCCGCCTGACGGGATCCGCCGCCGCCCCCGAAACCGCCGCCACCACCGCCGCTGCGGCTGGCCTTGTTGACCTTCGCGGTGGCGTACCGCAGGCTCGGGCCGATCTCGTCGACCTCGAGCTCGACCACCGTGCGCTTCTCGCCCTCGCGGGTCTCGAACGAACGCTGCTTGAGTCGTCCGCTCACGATCACCCGCGAGCCGCGGGTCAGGCTCTCGGCCACGTTCTCGGCGGCCTCCCGCCAGATGTTGCAGCGGAGGAACAGCGCTTCGCCGTCCTTCCACTCGTTGGTCTGGCGGTCGAACATGCGCGGCGTCGACGCGACCGTGAAGTTCGCGACGGCCGCGCCCGACGGCGTAAAACGCAGTTCGGGATCGGCGGTCAGATTTCCGATGACCGTGATGACGGTGTCACCAGCCACTGTGACCTCCTAAGTCCTTATGGGCCCGCAACCGCAAGCGGCGCATGGTCATGAGCGGTTTCTCGCTGAGCCTACGCAACGGCTCCGACGCGACGCTGTCATTCGCCAACAGGCTCTCGTCGTCGGGCTAGTGCTTGTCGGTGCGCATCACCTTGGTGCGCAGCACCGACTCGTTCAGGCTGAGCTGACGGTCGAGCTCGGACACCGTCGCGGGCGCGGCCTTCAGATCGATCACCGCGTAGATGCCCTCGGCATGCTTGGCGATCTCGTATGCGAGCCGGCGCTTGCCCCAGATATCGACCTTCTCCACCGATCCGCCGTCCTTGCGGACGACGTTGAGAAAGGTCTCCAGGGACGGAGCTACGGTGCGCTCGTCGAGGGTGGGGTCGAGGATGACCATTAATTCGTATGGACGCATGGGAACCTCATCACCTCCTATGGTCGTGTGCGGCCACGGTCTCCCCGTGGCAGGAGGGTCGCCTGCGTCGGCAACCGCCCTAGGCTACCGGACGGTGGCTGAGCCTGCGAAATCCGGTTCGGCCGCGACGGCGACCGGTTGGCGCAGCCGGGCCGGACGCAGCCACCGGGCCAGCCAGCTCGGCGGCGCATCGGCGGCGCGGTCGAACACCCCGCCCGCCGGATCGTCGACCCGCCCGCCCCAGCGCACCAGGTCGTCCTCGGGCCGATAGATCTGGCGGACCACCAGTGCGCACAAGCCGACCACCGCGACATCGCGCAGCAACACCGTCGCGGTGAACCACTGCTCCGGCAGACCGCGGTCGGGCACGCTGTACAGGTAATACATCCGCGGCACCCACACCAGCGCGTCGATCGTCATCCAGACCAGCAGAATCCGGCGGTGCGGCAATGCCAGCACCGCCAACGGCACCAGCCACAGCGAGAACTGCGGACTCCACACCTTGTTGGTCAACAAGAACGCCGCCACCACCAGGAAGACCAGCTGCGCCACCCGTGGCCGGCGCGGAGCGGTCAGTGCGATGTAACCGATTGCCGCACAGCACAACACAAACAACGCCAGCACTACCACATTGAGGATCTCGGGCGGCTGCCAGAAACCCAGGTCGGAATCGAAACCCGCCCAGCCGGTGAACGACTTGACGACGTTGTACAACGAATCCATGTCGTCGCCGCGGCGGGCGTTCAGCCGGAAGAACTCCGACCACCCCCGCGGGAAGAACACCATCACCGGCAGGTTCACCAGCAGCCAGGTCGCCACCGTCGCGGCCGCGGTGCGGGCCAGCTCACCGAGCCGCCCGGTCCGGATACCCAGCACCAGCAGCGGGCCCAGAAACAACAGCGGATACAGCTTCGCCGCAACGCCCAGCCCGATCAGCACGCCGGCCAGCACCGGTCGCCGGCGCGCCCACGCCAGCAGCCCTCCGATCGCCAAAGCCGTTGCGAGCGCGTCGAAATTCGTGAAGATCTGAAAGATCACCAGCGGGGACGCGCCCACCAGGGCGGCATCCCACACCCGCCGGCCAGCCAGCGCGGCGGTGGCCCACAGCGTCGCCAACCAGGCCAACGCCAACCCGAGCGCGGCGATGTCGAAGAAGACCACCACCTCGGCGATGACCGGCAGCGCGATCAGTTTGCTGAACGTCGTGTAGGTCTTGGCCAACGACATCGACACGTACTGATACACCCCGGTGAGCACCGGATACTCCATGTAGCGCACCGCCGGCTTGCCGTCATAGCGGGTCTGCGGTTTGCCGGCGGCGTCCTTCTCGATCCAGCTGGACTTATACGGAAATCTGCCCTGGCTCAATAGCTCCGCGCCGTACAGCGGCACAGTGTCGGAATAGCACAGCTCGTAATAGGCGCGTTGGTTCTGCCAGTTGGCCACCCGCTGATCGCCCGGCCCGGTCCCGGTGGTTTGCAGGCACGGCGTTTTCGTCGACCAGCCCAGCGCCAGGAATACCAGCGCGATCAGAAACATCACCCGCAGCGGCGTCAGGAAGGTCGTGCGCCCGATCACCGCGTGCCTGCCCACCGGACCGCCGACGACATTCGACAGCGCCGCGCCCAGAAAGTCGGTGCGGCTGGGGCAATCGCGGTCATCGGCGGAGCGCAAGTCAGCGGCCAACGGCCGCGGCGAAATGCCGGCGCCGATCACGGCGGCGGCGGAACCGGCTCGGGTGCTCCCGGTGGCAGGGGTGCAGGCGCTGGCGCGACGGGCACAGTGGTCGGCGGCCCGACCGGGATGGTGATACCCGGTGCCACTTCGATCGTGGGCTGGATGACCGTCATCTGCGGTGGCGCGGGCGGCGGCGGTGGCGCTGCCGGCACCCCGGCGGAGCCACCGATCTCCGTCGGCTTCGGGAAGGACTCCACGGTGCTGCCTTTGAGCGCGCCGTCCGTTGTCGACTTCCAGATGTCGGACGGCAGACCCGAGCCGTAGATCGGCGAGCCCCACTTGTTCACCAGCGGCACATCGCCCTTGACGGTGCCCACCCACACCGCCGTCGACAGCGATGGGGTGTAGCCGACCATCCAGGCGTCCTTATCGGCGTCGGTGTCACCCAACTGGGTGGTTCCGGTCTTGGCGGCCGACGGCCGGCCGCCGGCCAATGCGTGACCGCGCGAGTACGCCGCGATCGGCTGCATCGCCGACGTGACGTTGTCGGCGACGCCCTTGGGGATCCGCTGCTCGCCGGAGTTGTCGGAGGTGGTGGCGTCGAACAGCACCTTGCCCTCGGCGTTGACCACCTTCTGCACGAAATGCGTGCGGTGATAGAGGCCGGAGTCCGCCAGCGTGGCGTACGCCGTGGCCATGTCGATCACCCGGGTCTGGTACTGGCCCAACACGATTCCGTTGTTGGGCGGGCCGCCCTTGCCGTCCTCGGACAGCGTGTGCGGAACACCGGGGAAGCTGGTCGCGATGCCGGCCTGGTGCGCGGCGTTCGCGACGTCTTCGGGACCGTTCTTCAGCTTGAGCATCAGCCGGTAATACGAGGTGTTCAGCGAGCGCTTCAGCGCCTCGGCGATATTGCAGACCCCGCAGCCTTCGCCCTCGACGTTGGTGATCTTGATGCCATTGACCGTCAACGGTGAGCTGTCCACCTGATAGCCCAGACCGATGCCCTGCTCGAGCGCGGCGATCAACGTGAACACCTTGAACGACGACCCGGTCTGCAGGCCCGCCTGGGCGAAGTCGAACCCGTTCGCGTCGGAGCCGCCGTAATAGGCCTTCACCGCGCCGTTGTGCGGGTCGATCGAGACGACCGCGGTCCGCATGTCGGGGTGCTGGCCTTCCATGTACTTCGACACCGCGTTTTCGGCGGCCTTCTGCGCTTGCGGCTCGATGGAGGTGGTGACTTGCAGCCCCTGTGTGTTGAGCGTCTGCTCATCGATGTTGAACAGCTCCATCAGCTCTCGGATGACCTGACGTTGGATCAACCCGTTGGGCCCGGTGGTCTGGTTTTGCGCGCGGGCCTGATCAGGCGGCACGGTCGGCGGAAAGACCTGCGCTGCGCGGTCTTTCGGGGTCAGGGCGTGAATGTCGACCATCCCGTCGAGCACCCAGTTCCAGCGTTCCTTGGCGCCGTCGAGGTCCACCGCGGGGTCCAGCGTCGACGGGCGCTGGATCAGCGCCGCCAGCAAGGCGCCGTCAGCCACCGTGAGCTGCGCGACGGGTTTGTCGAAGTAGGCCTTGGCGGCCGCCGATATCCCGTAGGCTCCCCGGCCGAAGTAGATGATGTTGAGATAGGCCTGCAGCACATCGTCTTTGGACCACTCGCCCGACATCTTGGTGGCGATGACGAGTTCTTTGGCCTTGCGGACCAGGCCACCGACGCCGGCGCGCTGTGCTCCCACCAACGCGTTCTTGACGTACTGCTGGGTGATCGTGGACCCGCCCTGCGTGTCGCCGCCGAAGATGTTGTTCTTGATCGCCCGCGCGAAGCCGGTGAAAGAGAAGCCGGGGTTGGAGTAGAAGTTACGGTCCTCGGCCGCGATCACTGCCTGGCGCACATGCACGGGCACCTGGTCGATATTGACGTCGACCCGATTGCCTTCCGGCGGAACGATTTTGGCCAGCTCTGAGCCGTCGCTGGCCAGGATCGTGGACACCTGGTTGGTGCGGATGTCGCCGGGCTTGGGAATGTCGACGATGAAGTAGGCCATCGCGAAGGTGACGATCGGCAACAGCAGCATCACCACCGCGGCGGCGGCGAGCCCGCGACGGACCCACCTCCAGTTGATCTGGTGCAGCCAGGTCCAGTCGATCCGGCGTACCCAGCCCCAGTCGGGCAGCGGGAGCTGCCGCGGCGGCGGACCGGGCGGGCGACCGCCGGGCGGGCCGCCGCCGGTGGGCTCCTGACGCCGTGGGGCCCTGCTGTCCAGTGCGGCTGTGGCCATCTCGAGCGGGTCGCGCAGCTCCGACGCGCGGGGCCCCGGCCGGCTGTCGAGCGCGGCCTTCACCGCCTCGATCGGATCCCGCAGGTGGTGTGGCCTGTCGTCCCTGACCGGCGGCAGGATTGTGGTCAACCGATCGTCAGGCGGAACGGTGGGACGCTGCCGCGGCTGCTTGGACCCGCCATCGGCCGCTGACCCGTTCGGGGTATCAGTGGCCGACTGGTCTTGCTGCCCTTCGTTATTCACTGGCTGTGCGGGCGCCGTCGCGCGCCGTCCGGGTGCTGCGCGAACCCCCCGGCGGACGTTTCGGGCGCGCTGAGCGTGTCGCACCGAGCACATACGACTTGACCAGATGATTCCAACTGCAGGTCCGGCATACCTCCACCACGTGTACCGAGAACTCCTCGAACCGGGAGGCCAGCAAGACCAACTCTTCGGCGGTCCGCGCAGACCCGGATACCGCGCCGAGATGATCGCCGAACACCCACGACACCAGCGTGAGCTGCTCCTTGCGGCAGATCGGGCACATCACCGCGCTGAGCTTCCCGTGAAACTTCGCCGCGCGCAGCAGGTACGGATTGGCGTCACACACTTCGGTTACACCCGTGCGGCCCGAATACACCTGGGCCAGCAGTGAGCGACGCCGAAGCGCATAGTCCACTACCTGTCGCTGCAATCGCACGATGACCAGAGTACGTCCGCGGGGCCGGTGACGAGACGTAGGTCGGTTACGTTTCCGACCCGCTCGGTGTGAGCAGCGCCATCACGTGTGAGCTATGACGCACTGACGTCCCCGACGCGCGGGAGGAACGCCGACCGAACCGGCTCGGACGGGCCGGAAGCCGCGACGTCACCCAGCAGGCCGCGCTTGGCGAGGATCGGACGCACACCCTCCCCGAAGATGTAGGCCTCCTCGAGATGCGGGTAGCCGGAGAGGATGAAGTGGTCCAGACCCAGCTTGGCGTATTCGGCGATCCGATCGGCGACCTCGGAGTGCGAACCGACCAGCGCGGTGCCTGCGCCACCGCGAACCAGGCCGACGCCCGACCACAGATTGGGGTAGATCTCCAGCCGGCGGGCATCCGCTCCGGCGGCGAAATCGTCACCGCCGCCGTGCAATTCCCGCATCCGACGTTGTCCCACCGATTCCGAGCGGGCCAGCGACTGCTGCGCTGCGGCCACCGTCTCCGGGTTGAGCGCGCCCACCAGGCGTTGCGCTTCGGACCAGGCCTGCTCGCTGGTGTCCCGAGAGATGACATGCAACCGAATGCCATAGCTCAGTTGCCTGCCCTGCGCCGCGGCCAGGCCCCGGATCCAGTCCAGCTTCTTCCTGACCTGTTCGGGCGGCTCGCCCCACGTCAGATAGGTGTCGGCGTATCGGGCCGCGACGTCGCCGGCCTCCGGCGACGAGCCGCCGAAGAAAACCGGCGGCAGCGGATCGGGACGGCGCGCCAGGGAGGCCTGCTCGACTCGCAGGTGCTCGCCGGACACGGTCACCGGATCCTCAGACGTCCAGAGCCGGCGCACGATGTCGAGGAACTCGCTGCACCGCGCGTACCGGGCCTCCTTGGCCAGGAAGTCGCCGAACGCCCGTTGCTCGGCGCTCTCGCCGCCGGTGACCACGTTCAGCAGCAGCCGGCCCCGGGACTGCCACTGAAAGGTGGTCGCCATCTGAGCGGCCAGCGTCGGGCTAATCAGCCCGGGCCGGAAAGCCACCAGGTACTTCAGCGACTCGGTGCTGTCGATCAGCATGGCGGTGGTCAGCCAGGCGTCTTCGCACCACAAACCAGTGGGGGTGAGGACCGCCTCGAAGCCGTTGATCTCGGCGGCCTGCGCGAGCTGGGTGAGATATCTCAGATCGGCCGGCCGGTCGCCCTGCATGCTGCTGCCATGCCCGCCGGCGATGAGGTCGCGCGAATCCCCGTACGTGGGAAGAAACCAATGCAGATGTATTGCCACGTTATCCCGTTATGCCGGTGCGAGGTCGCCACCAACAGGCTTGCAACCACGGTGATTACAACTCCGGCGAGTAGAACCGGCGAACGGGTCGACGAGCCGTACTGACGCCGCGGCCACGAGTTGTTTAACGGAGTGAGAACATCAGCTAGCCGGCTGGAGTGGTGCTGAATATATCGGGGCGATACTATTGCGCGAGACTGTTGCCCGACATAAAGCAGTACCAACACAGCGAGCAAAGGAGGTGACTCGATGCTGGAGCTTGCCATCCTGGGACTCTTGCTCGAGTCACCCATGCATGGCTACGAGCTGCGCAAACGGCTCACCGGCCTGCTCGGGGCCTTCCGGGCCTTCTCCTACGGATCGCTTTACCCCGCGCTGCGACGGATGCAGGCTGACGGGCTGATCGCCGAGAACGCCGCCCCGACCGGTATGCCGGTGCGGCGCGCCCGGCGCGTGTACGAATTGACCGACTCGGGCCGGCAGCGCTTCAGCGAGCTGGTGGCTGACACCGGCCCGCACAACTACACCGACGACGGCTTCGGCGTGCACCTGGCCTTCTTCAACCGCACTCCGGCCGAAGCGCGGATGCGCATCCTGGAAGGCCGTCGTCGCCAGGTAGAAGAACGACGAGAAGGCCTGCGTGAAGCAGTAGCGCGGGCCAGTAGTTCACTGGACCGCTATACCCGCCAGCTACACCAACTCGGGCTGGAGTCCAGCGAGCGTGAAGTCAACTGGCTCAACGAGCTGATCGCGGCCGAACGGGTAGCGCAACGCCGCGCTGAGCAGGCCTAGAGCCGGGCAATCCATCACCACCCACCCACTCCACCCATGACACAGATATCAGTTAAGGAGAACGCCCGATGAGTGACCACAAGCCACTACCGGCGCCGGGGGCATCGAACGAGGTCCGAGTCGCCATCGTCGGCGTCGGTAACTGCGCTTCCTCGCTGGTTCAGGGCGTGCAGTATTACTACGACGCCGATGAGAACAGCGCCGTGCCCGGCTTGATGCACGTGAAGTTCGGCCAGTACCACGTCCGCGACGTGAAGTTCGTCGCCGCGTTCGACGTGGACGCCAAGAAGGTCGGCTTCGACCTGTCCGAGGCCATCTTCGCGTCGGAGAACAACACCATCAAGATCGCCGACGTGCCGCCGACCAACGTCACGGTGCAGCGCGGTCCGACCCTCGACGGCATCGGCAAGTACTACGCCGAGACCATCGAGATCTCCGACACCGAGGCGGTCGACGTGGTGCGGGTGCTCCGCGACGCCGAGGTCGACGTGCTGGTCTCCTACCTTCCGGTGGGCTCCGAAGAGGCCGACAAGTTCTACGCCCAGTGCGCGATCGACGCCGGCGTGGCATTCGTCAACGCGCTGCCGGTGTTCATCGCCTCCGACCCGGTGTGGGCCAAGAAGTTCACCGACGCCGGCGTGCCGATCGTCGGTGACGACATCAAGAGCCAGGTCGGCGCGACCATCACCCACCGGGTGATGGCCAAGCTGTTCGAGGACCGCGGTGTGCAACTGGACCGCACCATGCAGCTCAACGTCGGCGGGAACATGGACTTCCTCAACATGCTCGAGCGCGAGCGGCTGGAGTCCAAGAAGATCTCCAAGACTCAGGCCGTGACGTCGAATGTGCAGCGGGAGTTCAAGACCAGAGACGTCCACATCGGCCCGTCCGATCACGTCGGCTGGCTCGACGACCGCAAGTGGGCCTACGTCCGGCTGGAGGGCCGCGCCTTCGGTGACGTGCCGCTGAACTTGGAGTACAAGCTCGAGGTGTGGGACTCGCCGAACTCGGCGGGCGTCATCATCGACGCGGTGCGGGCGGCCAAGATCGCCAAGGACCGCGGCATCGGCGGGCCGGTGATCCCGGCGTCGGCGTACCTGATGAAGAGCCCGCCGCAGCAGTTGCCGGACGACATCGCGCGCACCCAACTCGAGACGTTCATCGTCGGCTAGCCCGCTTTTTACCGAAAGTGCGGTGAGGCCGCTTAGTGCGGCTTCACCGCACTTTCGCATTTTGCACGCTTCGTGTCACGGTTCCCATGCGTCACAAGGAGTTCCGGAACCTGTTGTGCCCGCCTCACAGCGACAATTCGACGCGCACGCACCGGCGCGCTGTGCGCATCCCACCGTAGTTTCTCGGCCCCGATTCGCGTTTCTGTACTTGACAGTACAGAGGTCGGACGGGAAGTGTTGCTCTGTGGCTCGTCCACTGAATGGGTATGGTCGCGATTCCACCAGCCAAGGAGATAGGCCGTGCAGGTACTGCGCACTCCCGACGAGCGTTTCGTCAACCTGCCAGGTTTTCCTTTCGAGCCGCGTTACGTGCAGGTGGACGGCGCAGATGGGGTATCGCTGCGGATGCACTACGTCGACGAAGGCCCCGCGGATGCACCCGCAGTGCTGCTGTTGCACGGCGAGCCATCGTGGTCTTACCTCTACCGGCACATGATTCCCGTCCTCACTGCGGCGGGCCTTCGTGCGGTCGCGATCGACTTGGTGGGCTTCGGCCGAAGCGACAAGCCGGCCGAGCGAGGCGACTACACGTATCAGGCTCACGTCGACTGGACGCGCGCGGCCATCGACGCGATCGGGTTAGCGGACATTACCTTGTTCTGCCAGGACTGGGGCGGGCTGATCGGGCTGCGGCTCGTCGGTGAAGATTCGGACCTGTTTTCCCGCGTAGTCGCGTCTAACACGCTTCTGCCCACCGGGGATGTGCCTCCGGGCAAGGCGTTCATAGCGTGGCAGAAATTCAGTCAGGAAACACCGGTATTCGACGTCGGGCAGATCATCAACAGTGCGTGTGTCTCGTCACTGACCGCGGATGTGATCGCCGGTTACGACGCGCCGTTCCCCGACGACTCGTTCAAGGCGGGCGCCCGACAATTTCCCATGCTGGTGCCCACCAGCCCGGCGGATCCGGCAGCCCCTGCCAACAAGGCGGCCTGGGCCGCCCTGGGCCGCTACGAGAAGCCGTTCCTCTGCGCATTCGCCGACTCCGATCCGATCACTCGTGGCGGCGATGCGTTGATGGCCGGGCACGTCCCGGGAGCGCACACCCACCCGCCGGTCACCGTCGCCCAGGCCGGCCACTTCGTTCAAGAGGACAAGGGCGAAGAACTCGGCCGATTGATCGAGGATTTCATCGCGTCCACACCGGCATAGCTAACGGTCCCAGGTCAGTAGCGCGAAAGATGTCGTGGTCTTTCCAGATCCCGCGGCGGCAATGGTGCTCGGAGGCCTGCGGCAACCGGGTTAGGGCTGCCCGCCACTATCAACGCACTCGGACCAGGCATATCCACGGCGGATGATCCGCGCTGGGCCTGCCCAGCTGTAGGATCGGTACAACAAAGACCACGTAAAATTGGCTGGAATGGTCGCCGACTCGACATCAAGCGCACCCGACCCAGGGACATCGCGCGGGGCAACACTGCCCAGCACTGCACAGGGGCGGCGAACGCGCGCCGCAATCGTAGAGGCCGCCGCCGCGATGGTGTACCAGCGTGGGGTCGCGGCGAGCACCCTCGACGACATCTTGGCCGCATCCGGTGCCGGCAAGTCACAGCTCTATCACTACTTCGACGACAAGGCCGACCTCGTCGTCGCCGTGATCTCACGTCAGATCGAGTTGATCTTGCAGGCGCAGCCATTGATATTCAAAGTCGAGTCGGTACAAGGCATTCAGGACTGGGCGGACGCCATTGTCGCTACGCATGCCAGCCCGGGCGGCCCGTTCAGCTGCCCGCTGGGCACCATGGCCGCCGAACTGAAAAACGATCCGGCCTATCTGCCCGCCTTGTCCGACGCTTTCGCAAAGTGGCAAGAGCCCCTGTACGACGGGCTGGTGCGAATGCGCGACCGCGGAACCCTCGGCCCCGACGACGACCCCGGCAGGCTGGCCGCGCTGTTGATCGGCGCGCTGCAAGGCGGGATGCTGCTGGCGCGGGTCGCAGGAGACGTGACGGTGCTGCGCGACACCCTGCAGAGTGCCGTCGAGGACATCCGCCGACGAGCTGAACACGTCACCTCCTCTGGCTAACGGTGCCGCGCCGAGCAGGGCTACAACCAGCGTCGAAACGCACCCGACTCGAAGGGCTCGGTTCGCCGCCGCTTTTGCAAGCGGTGTATGGCCAGGGACGTCACCGAGAAGCGAGTGGCCAGGACTGGCCAGGCCATAACGATCACCGACAGCGCGCCCATGACCGGATACTGCGCGATGAGCTGATCGGAGCTCCAATACGTCATCAAGGTCAGCAGTGATCCCATTGCGGCCGGCAGGCTCACGACACCCAAGACCAACACGACACCCAATAGTGTCTCGAGCAGCGGAATCAGAAGGCCAAACAAAGTCGGCCAGCCACGCAGCACGTGCTCCGCGAACACCGAAAAGTACTCCGGCACACGGGAATTAGATCTAGCACCGTCAGCAACCAGCAAGATGTCGGCTCGGCCGAAGTGCGCGCTGTATTTGAAGATCCCCTCGTGCAACCACAACACGCCCAGGCCGACCCTGGCTGCACCGACAACGGTCGGTGCAGCCGCGGCCATAGGTCTCAGTAAGGCCTTCATGCCAACGGGGCTGCCCCGAAGACGGCCTTGGCCTTGTCGCAATGGATCACCACGGTGTTGTATTTCGACGCGTCCACTCCGTTGACGGGGAAAGCCTGCGACGCCTTGTCGAACGCGACCGTTCCCAGCGCGCTGCCCGCTGTCACTGCGTTTTCATCACTTCCGGCGGCGAGGTAGATGTGCAGATCCGGGCCCGGGTCTGACGAGAAATCCGCAAGGACGATCTGGCCGCCCACCACTTTGGCCGTTCCCGAAACGTGCTTGCCGTTGAGGCCGGAAAAGCTGCCGGTACGTGCGTTCGACTCGCTCATTGCCGACGATGTTGAGGACATCGCCGGAGTTGATTGGCTGCTTGGCGATGACGAATGGCCGCACGCGGCTAAAACCCCGGTAAGTGCGATGAATCCCGCCGCTGCCCAGTTCCTGAATTGCATGTGATATTCCTTCCAACCGTCGAGTTCAAACCATTTCTGTACCGCTTAGTACAGAGCTCTGTACTGTTGGGTACACGGCTGCCAGGGCTGCGGGGTTCATCGGGCAACCGAAATCCGAAGGTGCCGCGCGATGTGGGATCGGTTCTGCCGCATTGGTCGTCGGTACGTCCTCTAGGGTCAGGAATCGTGACCGACATCTCCGACGCCGAACTGATTGGGCTTTCCGAGTTCGCGCTGTTAGCCGAAAACGCCGAGCAAGCCGGTGTCACAGGTCCGCTGCCCACCGTGCATCGGGTCGACATGGGCGCCATCAGCGCGCTGCAATGGGGCGACTCGGCTCCGCGGGTGGTGTTCTTTCACGGCGGCGGGCAGAACGCGCACACCTGGGACACCGTGATCGTGGGCTTGGGTGAGCCGGCCCTGGCAGTCGACCTTCCCGGCCACGGGCACTCCGGCTGGCGCGAAGACGGCAACTACTCGCCGCAGAACAACGCCGCCGCGCTGGCGCCCGTGTTGAATGAGCTTGCGCCGCACGCCGACCTCGTCGTCGGCATGTCGCTGGGCGGGCTGACCGCGATCGGGCTGGGCGCCGTCGCGCCGCATCTGGTGCGTGAACTGGTCCTCGTCGACGTCACCCCGTCGGCGCTGCGCCGGCACTCCGAGCTGACCAAAGAGCAGCAGGGCACCGTGGCGTTGATGGCCGGCGAGCGCGAGTTTCCCAGCTTTGCCGCCATGCTGGAGTTGACCACCGCCGCAGCCCCGCACCGCGACCCGAGATCGTTGCGCCGCGGCGTGTTTCACAATTCCCGTCAGCTGGACAATGGAGACTGGACCTGGCGCTACGACACCATCAGGGAATTCCCGGACTTCGACAGCCTGTGGGACGATGTCGCCGGGTTGCCCGCGCCCATCACGCTGGTGCGCGGCGGCACGTCGGGTTTCGTCACCGACGAGGACGCCGCCGAACTCGGCCAGCGCGCAAAGCAATTCCGCGGTGCGCACGTCGTCGAGAATTCCGGGCACTCCGTGCAAGGCGACCAGCCCCGGGCGTTGATCGACATCCTGCGCACCGTGCTCGCCGACCGCTGAGCCGATCCCGCGCCTACGGTGGGGACATGACCCCTTCGGACCGGCCGATCCGCATCGGCGTCCAGTTGCAGCCGCAGCATTCCCCGCACTACCGCAACCTGCGCGACGCCGTCCGCCGCTCCGAGGACCTCGGCGTCGATGTCGCCTTCACCTGGGACCACTTCTTTCCGCTCTACGGCGACCCCGAGGGCCCGCACTTCGAATGCTGGACCGCGCTCGGCGCCTGGGCCGAGCAGACCTCCCGCATCGAGATAGGCGCCCTGGTGACCTGCAACTCCTACCGCAATCCCGAGCTGCTGGCCGACATGGCCCGCACCGTCGATCACATCTCCGACGGCCGGCTGATCCTGGGCATCGGATCCGGCTGGAAAGAAAAGGACTACGACGAGTACGGCTACGAGTTCGGCACCGTCGGCAGCCGACTGGACGACCTGGCCGGCGCGCTGCCGCGGGTCAACGCTCGATTGGCCAAGCTCAACCCGGCGCCGACCCGTGACATCCCGTTGTTGATCGGCGGGAAGGGACCACGGAAGACCCTGCGACTGGTCGCCGAATACGGCGACATCTGGCACGGCTTCACCACGATCGAGACCTACCCGCAGGCCGCTGCCGTGCTGGCCGAGCACTGCACCGCCGTCGGTCGGGATCCCGACGCCATCGAACGCTCCGCCGGGGTCAATGCGGCCAACGGCGGCCTGATCGCCGACGCCGAGGGGCTGGCGTCGCTGGGCGTGACGCTGCTGACCGTCGGAATCAACGGCCCGGACTACGACCTGAGCGACGCCGAGGCATTATGTCGGTGGCGCGACCGCCGCTAAGGAGCTGGGAGAGACCTGGAAAACTATGCCTAAGAACTACGGGGTCAAGGAAAAGGATCAGGTCGTCGCCCACATCCTGAACCAGGTCCTGACCGGCAAGCTGCGCACCGGCGACCGGGTCGACCGCAACGAGATCGCCAGGGACCTGGGCATGAGTCGGGTCCCGATTCAAGAAGCCGTCGTCCAGCTGGAACACGACGGGGTGCTCTCCACCCGATACCACCGCGGCGCGTTCGTGGAGCGCTTCGACGAAGACGTCGTCCTCGAGCACCACCAGCTGCACGGTGTGCTCAACGGAATGGCTTCGGCGCGCGCCGCCGCCGATCCGAGCCCGCACCTCCTGGGCCGGCTCGACGAGATCCTGCGCACGCTGCGCGGCGCGAAAGAACCACGGCTGTTCCAGCGGGCCGCCGGCAAATATCGGCGCGCCATCAACGAGCAGTACGCCGGGCCGCGGCTGCACGCCGCAATTCGCGCCTCGCAGAACCTCATTCCACGCGCGTTCCTGCCGACCTACCCAGGGGTGGGCAGCGACATGCTGCCGTTCTACGAAGACGAGACCGCAGCCATCCGCCGTCGCGACCCCGCCGCCGCCCGGGCCGCATGCAGCGGTTGCGCTGAACTGATGGCGAATGTCATGGTGACCGAGCTGATCCGACGCGGCGTGTTCGCCCCGTCGGAGAACCCCGCAGTCGCGTTCTGACCCACGTCGCCCGCCGCGGCCGAAGGCCGTGCCCGCCGAAGGAGTTCAGCTGAACGTCTACGCCGCGAAGTTGTCGTCGCTGATCGCCACGATCCTTTTGACCTGGACGCTGGTCGCGGCGGCGCCGGCCGCGGCTGACACCAACCAGTGCAAGCCGGTCGGCAAGGAGGGCGCCCTCGCGCTGCCCCGTGACCTGGCGACCGCCAACCGGGCAAAGGAGGACACGCACACGACCGCGGACGTCGAGCCGCTCAGCTCGGTGAACATCGACGCGCTCGGCTTGCGCACGCCCGGGACGCTGACGGTCGGCACCCAATCGGGAGGTCCACCGACCAGCTGCCTGAACAGCGCAGGGCGCTATACCGGCTATGACAACGAGCTGTTGCGGGCGATCGCCGCCAAGCTGGGTTTGCGCATTTCCTTCGTCGGCACCGAGTTCGTCGGGCTGCTGGCCCAGGTCGCGGGGCGACGCTTCGACGTCGCCTCGGCGTCGATCGTGGCCACCGAAAAACGACGCCGCACAGTCGGATTCACCAACGGCTACGACTTCGGTTACCTGTCGCTGATCGTGCCGTCCGGGTCGCGGATCCGCGGCTTCGACGACCTGCACGCCGGACAGCGGATCGGCGTGGTTCAGGGCACCGTCGAAGAGGCCTACGTCGTCGACGTCCTGCATATCGAGCCGGTGAAGTTTCCTGACTTCACCACCTTGTACACCTGCGTGAAGACCCATCAGATCGACGCGTGGGTGGCGCCGGCGGTGGAGGCGATGAAAGTGCTGAAGCCCGGCGACACCGCCGGCATCGCCGACTACACGTTCGGACTGGGCAGCTTCATCGCGTACCCGGTGGCCAAAGACAACCAGCCGCTGATCGATGCGCTGAACGCCGGTTTGGACGCCGTCATCGCCGACGGCACATGGTCGCAGCTGTACACCGACTGGGTTCCGCGAGCCTTGCCGCGGGGCTGGAAACCGGGATCGAAGGCGGCGCCGACGCCGCACCTGCCGGACTTCGCGGCGATCGCCGCAAGCCAGCACCGGCACCTCGGCGAGGCGGCGCCGCCGAAATCCGTCTGGGCCCAGCTGGCGGATTCGTTCTTCGACTGGGACCTGTACAAACAGGCCATCCCCAAGATGGTGACGATTGGCCTGCCCAACACCCTGATCTTGACGATCAGCTCAAGCGTCATCGGGTTGGCGGTCGGCATGGTGCTGGCGGTCGCCGGCATCTCCCGGTCCCGCTGGCTGCGCTGGCCGGCGCGGATCTACACCGACATCTTCCGCGGCTTGCCCGAGGTGGTGATCATCCTGCTGATCGGGCTTGGCATCGGACCGGTGGTGGGCGCGGTGACCGGGAACAACCCCTATCCGCTGGGCATAGCGGCGCTCGGACTGACCGCGGCGGCGTATGTGGGCGAGATCTTCCGCTCCGGCATCCAGAGCGTGGAACCCGGGCAGTTGGATGCCGCCCGCGCGTTGGGGCTGAGCTATCAGACCGCCATGCGCATGGTGGTGATCCCGCAGGGTATCCGCCGGGTGCTGCCCGCACTCGTCAACCAGTTCATCGCGTTGCTGAAGGCGTCCGCGTTGGTGTACTTCCTGGGATTGGTCGCCGGCCAGCGGGAGCTGTTCCAGGTTGGCCGCGACCTCAACGCGCAAACCGGCAGCCTCTCGCCGCTGGTGGCAGCGGGCTTGTTCTACCTGCTGCTGACTATTCCGCTGACCCACCTGGTGAATGTGATCGACGACCGGCTTCGGCGCGGCAGACCGGTGACCGAGCCGGACGATTCGCTGGCCTTGGCCGGCAGTCAGGGGATGATATGACCGAGTCAGTATCGTTGGCAGGCAAGGGGATCCACCTAGCCTTCGGCCGCAACAAGGTGCTGCGCGGCGTCGACATTGCCGCCCCCGCCGGCAAGACCGTAGCGGTGATCGGGCCGTCGGGCTCCGGAAAATCCACCCTGCTGCGGGCGCTGAACCGGTTGCACGAACCCGACCAGGGCGACATCCTGCTCGACGACCAGTCCGTCCTGACCGACGACCCGGACGCGCTTCGGCAGCGGATTGGCATGGTGTTCCAGCATTTCAATCTCTTCCCGCATCTCTGCGTCCTCGACAACGTGATGCTGGCGCCGCGCAAGCTCAAACGGCTCTCCGGTGACGCGGCCCGCGAATCGGCGTTGGCCCAACTGGACCGGGTGGGCATGAAACACAAGGCTGAGCGCCGGCCCGGCGCGCTGTCCGGCGGTCAACAGCAAAGAGTGGCGATCGCTCGGGCATTGGCGATGGCGCCACAGGTGATGCTGTTCGACGAGGTGACCTCGGCGCTGGATCCCGAACTGGTCAAGGGCATCTTGGCGCTGATCGCAGACCTCGGCTCCGATGGCATGACCATGCTGGTGGTGACGCACGAAATGGGTTTCGCCAGGTCGACATCCGACACTGTCGTCTTCATGGACCACGGTCAGGTGGTGGAAACCGGGCCGCCGGAGCAGATATTCGAGGGGGCGGCGACCGAGCGGCTGCAACGCTTCTTGTCACAGGTACTTTGACGGCAACAGCGAATTATCGGCCTCTGCACTGCCGACAGGTTAGACTGTCGAACTATGGCGGAACGCGAAGCCACCGTGCCGGAGCTCACCGAGCTGGCGGAGGGGCTTCACCGCACCCTTTCCAAACTGTTCTCCATCCTGCGCCGCGGCGACCCCAGCGCCGGCAACGCAACAGCCGCGGACTTGACTCTGGCCCAGCTGTCGATCCTGGTGACCTTGCTCGACCGCGGACCGATCCGGATGACCGACCTGGCCGCACACGAGCGTGTCCGGACGCCGACTACCACGGTGGCGATCCGCAGGCTGGAGAAGATCGGCCTGGTGAAGCGCTCGCGTGACCCGTCGGACCTGCGGGCTGTGCTCGTCGACATCACGCCCCGGGGGTTGGCCGTTCACCGCGAGTCGTTGACCAACCGGATCGGCGCCTTGGCCGCGCTGCTGAGTCAGCTCAGCGAGCCCGACTTGGAGACACTGACCAAGGCGCTTGCGCCGCTAGAGCGGCTGGCCGTCAGCGAGCCGGTCGGTAGCCCGGCAGCTGCGGCCAACAACGGCGACCAGACGTAGCCCAACGTCGTAAACCCTTGCTGCCCTTAAGCTGACAGGGCGACCCGCTGCGCCCGGCTCCGGCGCGCCTGCGATCGCCCCTAAGCTGGCAGGCATGCGGACCGCACTCATCACCGGCGCCGGCCGCGGCATCGGCGCCGCCATCGCCACCGCCCTCGCGCCGACGCACGCCCTGCTGCTGGCCGGACGACCGTCGCCTGCGCTGCAAGCCACCGCGGAGCGGCTCGGCGCCACCACGCTGTCAGTGGATCTGACCGACACCGACGCGATCCCCACGGCCACCGCCGCCATCGGCGAGCTCGACGTGCTGGTACACAACGCCGGGGTGTTCTTCCCCGGGCCGGTCGCCGAGTCGACCGTCGAGGACTGGCGGGACACATTTGACGTCAATGTCGTCGGCGCAGTGGCACTTACGCTGGCGGTGCTGCCCGCGCTGCGGTGCTCGAGGGGTCAGGTGGTCTTCATCAACTCCGGCACGGGACGCAAGGCTTCGCCGGAGATGGCTTCGTATTCGGCCAGTAAGTTCGCGCAGCGCGCATTCGCCGACTCATTACGCGACAGCGAGCCGGCGTTACGGGTCACCACGGTGTATCCCGGTCGCGTCGACACCGACATGCAGCGCGAACTGGTGTCCTTCGAGGGCGGCGAATACGACCCGGGGCGTTTCCTCAAGCCAGAGACCGTGGCCGAAGTGGTCGGCCAGGTGGTCGCCAGCCCGCCCGACGGCTACGTCCACGAGGTGGTGATCCGCCCCCGTTGAGCGCGAGCAGACGCAAACGCCCCCAACACGCCGAGGCATGCGGGGCTTTTGCGTCTGCTCGCCCCAGTCAGACGACGAGGTTGACCATCCGGCCGGCGACCACGATCACCTTTTTTGGCGTGGCGCCCGCCAGGAACGCCTGCACCTTCTCGTCGGCCAGCGCGGCCGCTTCCACGGCGTCGGCATCGGCGGCGGCGGACACCGTGACACGGCCGCGCACTTTGCCGTTGACCTGCACCGGGTACTCGACGGTGTCTTCGACCAGGTAGTCCGGATCGGCCACCGGAAATGGCCCGTGCGCAAGCGATCTCGGGTTGCCCAACCGCTGCCACAGCTCCTCGGCCAGGTGCGGCGCCACCGGCGCCACCATCAGCACCAACGGCTCGACCGCTGAGCGCGGGACCGAATCGCGGTACAGCTTGGTGAGGTGGTTGGTGTACTCGATCAGTTTCGCCACCGCGGTGTTGTTGCGAAGTGCCGCATAGTCTTCGGACACGCCCGCGATGGTGCGGTGCAGCAGTCGCAGGGTCTCGGTGTCGAGATCGGGGTCGTCGGTAACCCGGATGTCGCCGGTGGCCTCGTCGACGACCAGCCGCCACACCCGTTGCAGGAACCGGTGTGCCCCGACGACGTCCTTGGTGGCCCACGGCCGCGACGCCTCCAGCGGTCCCATCGACATCTCGTACACCCGCAGTGTGTCGGCGCCGTAGTCGTCGCACATCTCGTCTGGTGACACCGAGTTTTTCAGGCTCTTACCGATTTTGCCGAATTCCTGAAAGACTTCGATCTCCCCGTCGGGGCCCGGGTAGAAGAACGTGCCGTCGCGCTCAACGACGTCCGCGGCCGGCACGTAGGCCCCGCGGACGTCGGTGTAGGCGAATGCCTGGATGTAGCCTTGGTTGACCAGCCGTCGATACGGTTCGCGGGAGCTGACATATCCCAGGTCGTAGAGCACCTTGTGCCAGAACCGCGAATACAACAGGTGCAGCACCGCGTGCTCAGCACCTCCGACGTACAGGTCGACACCCCCGGGGTCGTCGGGCCCGTGTTCAGCCGGC
>DASQRI010000331.1:0-24315 GCA_035642975.1 Mycobacterium sp. | reverse complement strand
CGCCCGCCGTTGGATGCGGCGGCGTTGCGCGACGGGCTGGTCGGGCCCGGGATGCCGTGGCGTCAAATCGACGTGGTCGCCGAAACCGGTTCCACCAACGCCGATCTGATCGCCCGGGCGGAAGGCGGCGTCGACGTCGACGGATCGGTGTTGCTCGCCGAATACCAGAACGCCGGCCGCGGGCGACACGGCCGGCAGTGGTCGGCGCCGCCGTCGGCGCAGATCGCCTTATCGGTTGGGGTGGCCGGCAGCTCGGTACCCCGGTCGGGCTGGGGCTGGCTGCCGCTGGCCACCGGCGTCGCGGTAGCTGATGCGCTCGCCGCGGACAGCGGGATCGAGCCCGGGCTGAAGTGGCCGAACGACGTGCTGGCGAACGGTGGCAAGCTTGCCGGCATCCTCGCCGAGGTCGCCGCGCCGACGTCGACGATCGTGCTCGGGTTGGGGCTCAACGTGACGCTGACCGCTGAGGAGGCACCCGACCCGGTTGCCACGTCGCTGCTGATGCTGGGGTCATCGGTTACCGACCGAAACACGTTGGTGCGGCGGATCCTTCGGGAATTGGCGCGGCGCATCGACGCTTGGCGCAGCGCCGGCGGCGCCGACCCGGCGCTGATCGCCGATTATCGGCGCTACAGCCTGACCCTGGGCTCTCGGGTGCGGGCCAGCTTGCCCGGTGATCGCGAGGTGGTTGGGATCGCTCGGGCGATCGACGAGACCGGGCGATTGTGCCTCGACACCGGTGGTCAGTCGGTGGCGATCTCGGCCGGAGACATCACGCACCTGCGTCCCGGCGTCTAAGGTGCCAGCGTGGGCTACCCCGACAACGTGCTGGCCGGCGACGAGCAGGTGGTTCTGCACCGGCACCCGCACTGGAAACGACTGTTCTGGCCGGTCACCGTCCTGATCCTGGCGAGCGCGGCGGCGTCGTTCGGCTGCGCGGTGGTCAACGGCGCCAGTTGGGATCCGACCGCCAAGAGGGTGGTGTTCTGGGTCATCGGGGCGATCTGGCTGGTGCTCATCGGTTGGCTGACGGTGTGGCCGTTTCTGGACTGGCTGACCACCCATTTCGTCATCACCGACCGGCGAGTGATGTACCGGCACGGGCTGTTGAGCCGCAGCGGCATCGATATCCCGCTGGCCCGGATCAACAGCGTGGAATTCCGCCACCGGCTGATCGACCGGCTACTGCGCACCGGCACCTTGATCGTCGAGTCGGCGTCACAAGACCCGTTGCCGTTCTACGACATTCCGCGCGTGGAGCAGGTCCACGCGCTGCTTTATCACGAGGTTTTCGACACCCTGGGATCCGAGGAAGCGCCGAGCTGATCCACCTGGCCGCCGCGCGACCGCCAGGCGCGCATCAGCGTCACGTTGCCGCGCTCTTCGACGTCCTCGAACACCTCGGCGATGCCGCCCGCGGTAAGCGTCGATTCCAGCGCGTTCTCGCTGGTTCGGGCGGATTCGTCGGGGAATACCCAGCGTCGGAACGCCCAGAACCGGAACGCCATCTGCAGCAGGTTGCCGATCAGGTAGGCCGAGACGAAGTCGGCGATGTTTTCCACGGTCAGTGACACCGACGGCACCCGCAGTTGCAGCATGTAGCTGGAGACCCACAACGGAGCCATGCTCAGCAAGACGCCGACCCCGCTGAACGCGAAGAACAGCAGTGCCTCGTGGTGACGCTCGCGGCCGCCGCGATCGCGGAAGCTCCATTCCCGGTTCATGATGTAGGACGCGATGACCGCGACGATGCCGGCGATGACTTTAGCGGTCACCGGCTTGGGCTCCAGGATGGTCAGCTTGAGGGTGTAGAAGATCACCGAGTCGATGACGAACGTGGTGGCGCCGACGATCGCGAACTTGATCAGTTCGTGATGGCGCTCGGCGTACGGGCGGATCGGTCCCGGCAGTCGGGCGATCGTGGCATCGGCGAAGGACACAATGTCGCAGTGTACGTATTGCCGGTCACTCATGCTCCGCGATCGGGTCACCGCCGGTAAATACCCCGTTCAGCGGCCGTGACACCATAATTGCCGTGCCGAGAATTCCCAACGCATTGCCGCAGGTCGCCATGGTCGGCGGCGGCCAGCTCGCCCGGATGACCCACCAGGCCGCGATCGCGTTGGGTCAGAGTCTGCGGATCCTTGCCGCCGACGCCGCCGACCCGGCCGCCCAGGTGAGTCCGGACGTGGTGATCGGATCGCACACCGATCTCGACGATCTGCGCCGCGTCGCTGCCGGTGTGGACGCGCTGACCTTCGACCACGAGCACGTGCCCGTTAAGCTGCTGGAAAAGCTGGTCGCCGAGGGCGTCAACGTGGCGCCGCCGCCGCAGGCGCTGGTACATGCGCAGGACAAGCTGGTGATGCGCCGGCGGTTGGAGGCCCTGGGCGCTGCGGTGCCGCGCTACGCGGCCGTCGAAAGCCCCGACGACCTGAAAAGGATCGACGAGTTCGCGCGACGAGTCGACGGCCCCATCGTGGTCAAGGCGGTCCGCGGCGGTTACGACGGTCGCGGGGTGCGGATGGCCGCCGACGTGGCGCAGGCCCGCGAGATCGCGGGTCAATACTTAAATTCTGGTGTACCGGTATTGGTCGAGGAGCGCGTCGCGATGCGTCGCGAGCTCTCCGCGCTGGTGGCGCGGTCCCCGTTCGGCCAAGGCGCGGCCTGGCCGGTCGTCGAGACGGTGCAGCGCGACGGTATCTGCGTGCTGGTGCTCGCCCCGGCGCCGGCGCTGCCCGATGAGGTCGGCGCCGCCGCCCAGCAGCTCGCGCTGCGACTGGCAGCCGAACTCGGCGTCGTCGGTGTCTTGGCGGTCGAGTTGTTCGAAACGGTCGGCGGTGAGCTGCTGGTCAACGAACTCGCGATGCGCCCGCACAACTCCGGGCACTGGACCATGGATGGCGCCCGGACCAGCCAGTTCGAGCAGCATCTGCGCGCGGTGCTCGACTACCCACTCGGCGATACCGATGCCACGGTGCCGGTGACGGTGATGGCCAATGTGCTGGGCGCCATGCAAACGCCGACGACCACCCTCGACGAGCGGCTGCACCACCTGTTCGCGCGGATGCCAGAGGCCCGGGTTCACCTCTACGGCAAGGACGAACGACCGGGCCGCAAGATCGGCCACATCAACTTCCTCGGTGCCGACGCGGCCGAGTTGGCAAACCTGCGTGAACGCGCTGAGCGGGCGGCACACTGGTTGTCGCACGGGCAGTGGACGGACGGATGGGACCCGCATGGCCACGCCGGCGACGATGCAGAGCGAAGCGATGGGGAGGAGCGGCGCAAATGACACAGCGCCCCCGGGTCGGGGTGATCATGGGCAGCGACAGCGACTGGTCGGTGATGGCCGACGCCGCTGACGCGCTGGCCGAGTTCGACGTGCCTTACGAGGTCGGCGTGGTCTCGGCGCACCGGACTCCGCAGCGGATGCTCGACTACGCCCGAAGCGCGGCCGACCGCGGCGTCGAGGTGATCATCGCCGGGGCCGGCGGGGCCGCCCACCTGCCGGGCATGGTGGCCTCGGCCACACCGTTGCCGGTGATCGGTGTCCCGGTGCCGCTGGCGCGGCTCGACGGTCTGGACTCGCTGCTGTCCATCGCGCAGATGCCGGCCGGGGTGCCGGTGGCCACGGTGTCGATCGGGGGCGCGCGCAACGCGGGACTGCTGGCGGTGCGCATTCTGGCGGTGGCGGACCCCGCGCTGCGCAGCCGGATCGTCGCGTTTCAGAAACAGCTGGCGGAGTCGGTGCTGGCCAAGGATGCGGCGCTGCGCGAGCGCCAGGGTAAAGTTACCGGCGAGTAGCTAAAGGAGGCTGAGATGGCTCAGTGGGCCGGAGATGCGTCGTTCGATCTGTTCAAGCTGCCTGAGGAGCACGACGAGTTGCGGGCGGCGATTCGCGCGCTGGCGGAAAAGGAGATCGCTCCGTATGCCGCCGAGGTGGACGAAAACTCGCGGTTCCCCGAGGAGGCGCTGGCGGCGCTGAACGCGTCGGGCTTCAACGCCGTCCACATTCCCGAGGCGTACGGGGGTCAGGGCGCGGACTCGGTGGCGGCCTGCATCGTGATCGAGGAAGTGGCTCGCGTCGACGCCTCTGCCTCGTTGATTCCCGCGGTGAACAAGCTGGGCACCATGGGCCTGATCCTGCAGGGTTCGGAGGATCTGAAGAAGCAGGTATTGCCGTCGCTGGCTTCCGACGGGGCGATGGCGTCGTATGCGTTGAGTGAGCGCGAAGCCGGCAGCGACGCGGCGTCCATGCGGACCCGGGCCAAGGCCGACGGGGATGACTGGATTCTCAACGGCACCAAGTGCTGGATCACCAACGGCGGCAGGTCGACCTGGTACACCGTGATGGCGGTGACCGATCCGGACAAGGGCGCCAACGGCATTTCGGCGTTCATGGTGCACAAGGACGATGAGGGGTTCAGCGTCGGCCCACCGGAAAAGAAGATGGGCATCAAGGGTTCGCCGACCACCGAGCTCTACTTCGAGAACTGCCGCATCCCGGGCGATCGGATCATCGGCGAACCAGGCACGGGGTTCAAAACCGCACTGCAGACCCTCGACCACACCCGCCCCACTGTCGGTGCGCAGGCGGTGGGCATCGCGCAGGGCGCGGTGGATGCCGCCGTCGCCTACACCAAGGACCGCAAGCAGTTCGGCAAGTCGATCTCTGAGTTTCAGGGTGTGCAGTTCGAGCTTGCCGACATGGCGATGAAAGTCGAAGCGGCCCGGCTGATGGTGTACAGCGCCGCCGCCCGCGCCGAACGCGGTGAGCCGAATCTCGGATTCATCTCCGCGGCCGCAAAGTGCTTCGCCTCTGACACCGCCATGGACGTGACCGAGGCGGCTGTGCAGCTCTTCGGAGGCGCCGGCTACACCACCGACTTCCCTGTCGAGCGATTTATGCGCGACGCCAAGATCACCCAGATCTATGAAGGCACCAACCAGATTCAGCGCGTGGTGATGAGCCGCGCACTGCTGCGCTGACACGCCTGTCACTGGGAAAAGCGGCGGAAGTCGGCGACGCGCTGTTGGATTGCCGCGAATTTGCTGTTGCCGCGCGTCCGGGACCTGGGCGCCAAGGCGGCGGCCCGCCGCGCCCAGCAGCGCCTGGCGGTGCTGCGCGACCGCGCCCCGCGCACCCGGCGGGCCGACAAGCTGTCTGACCCCCACGCGTTGACCGGCCGTCAACGCCAGGTGTTCGACTTGCTTGCCGCCGGGCGCAGCAACCCTGAGATCGCGGCCGAGTTGCACATCAGCCCCAAAACGGTTGGCCACCACGTCGAGGCCATCCTGGCCAAGCTTGGCGTGGAGAACCGCACCCACGCCGTCGCCTACGCCCTGCAAAGCCAACCGTCCCCGCGATCGGAGTCGTAAGCTAAGCCGTTGCGCCGGCGGCTGTTTCGTTCAGGCTCGCTGTTTCGACACTCAGTAGGCTCTCCGCTTCGTGTTCTTCGTGGTAGGCCTTGGAGCCGCCGTTCAGCCCGAACAGCCGTTTGCTCCACAGCAGCCAAATCACCGCAACGATGTTGACCAGGAGAGCGATAAGTCGCAGGGCCGTGACCTTTTCGGTTAGCTCATAGATTTCCAGCGGAAGGAACACGCTGGTGGCGATCACCGCGAAGTACTCACCCCACCGTTGCATCAGCCACAACCCGACCGCCTCGACGAGCTCGATCAGCGCGTAGCCGGCCAGGCCCAGAGCAATCCACTGCAGCGTCGACGACGACAGTTCGAAGGCATGGACGATGTGGCCAATGAGCTTGGAGTTCTCCGGATCCCATCCGATCTGATTCGCCAGTGGCTTCAGCAACGGAATGTCTTTGCCCAAGGCCTGCTGCAACCGTTCGCGTGACCCACTCACCTTGAACACCCCTGCGGCCACCGACAGGAAAATCAGGCAGCGAACCGCGCGTTCGATGGCCAGTGCCCGCATCAAGGTCCGGTCTCGCAAGAACCGTCCCCGCGGGATTTCGGGTGCCGCATTCGCGGGGCCGCTGCGATGCGGCGGGCCTACAACGAAAGTCTCGCAACGCAAACAACGCCAGGCCTCTCCGGCGGGAGTGTCGGCCTTGAGCCGCTCCCGAAGCTTCGGTTCATCGGGAGCAAATGTCGCGTGCCCCCGCAATCCGCACGAGCGCAGAGCAAAATCCACCATGAGAGCACGCTACCGCGACTTCCCTGGCCGCCAGCGGTATCGGTTGACGAGGCCGGACTGTACGGTGTATCGGATGAAGCGCGCGACGCAGAGCAAACATCAGTGAGTGCCGCACGCGAAGCGGTGCGCAGCGGGATGATGCTGGACGCCCTGGGCAGGCCCATCGATCTCAATGTGGTGGATCGGCATGTCAAACACCAGAATCCATCGGCGTCACCGTCGGAAGTGCAGACCGAGACTCTGGAGGTCATTCGCGCGTCGGTGAGCGATGGACTGTTCCGGCTCGGCGAACTGAGCGGAAAGCCGCAACGCTTCGTCGCCTGGCATCATTCGCTGGAGCACTCGCTGCAAAAGATTTCCCACGTCTACGTCAAACACTATGACGATCCGGAGAAATGGATGTTTTCGACGTGGCTGTCGCTCACCGCAAAAGGTGCAGAGCTCGCACGATCAATCGAAGAAAAAGACATCGACGGGTACCGCCGCAAAACTCCGTGAGGCGACGTTGAGTGCGTTGCGGGTCAGGCCCGCCATCGAGGACGACCTCGCACGCGTCCGCGAGATCGTCAACTATTACATCGAGAACACCGATTTCAATTTCCGCACCGAGCCGCAAAGTGTCGACGAGTGGCGCAGCCAATGGGAGCGACTGCACCGCCGATTTCCCTGGCTGGTGGCTACCGACGACCAGGTGGTTGGCGTGGCGTACGCGGCGCCGTGGAACGATCGCGCCGCCTATCAGTGGACCGTCGAGGCCACCATCTATGTCGATTTCTCGGCGCAGCGCCGCGGGGTGGGCGACGCGCTGTACACCGAGCTGCTCGCCCGATTGCGCCGCGACGGGTTTCACAGCGCCGTCGCGGTGATCGCGTTGCCCAACGACCCGAGTGTGCGGCTGCACGAGCGGCACGGGTTCGTGTGGACCGGCGGGCTGGTCGAAGCCGGTTACAAGCGGGACGCCTGGCACGACGTCGGCTTCTGGCAATGCAAGCTCGGCGGCGGCTAGCGCACGCCGAGTTGCGCAGTGCAGTAGTAGTTTTCGGTCTGGCCGTCGTTGCGCTGCGGCACCGGTAACCCCGCGTCGGCCAACAACTGTCCAGAGCGGTGCCTGGTCGTCTGCCAGCCGTGCTCGTCGAGATACGGCGCGACGTCATGACGCTCGCCGCCGTACCACAGGTCGTCGATGTGGGCGTCAAGGCCGTGCTCGTACCATTTCTGAGCCGCGGTGTGCATGACCCCTACCGATTCCGGTGAGCTCAGGAAGATCTCCGCGACCAGCCGGCTGCCCTCGGCGCTGAGCTTGGTGATGTTGTCCAGCAAGCGATCCTGGGCCTCCGGGGGCAGGAACGCCAGCAGGCCTTCGGCGACCCACACGGTGGGCCGGTGCGCCTCGAAGCCGCCCTGTCGTAACGCCGCGGGCCAGTCGTCGCGCAGATCGACCGGTACCGCGCGCAGGTCGACGGTCGGCTCAGCGCCCGCCGCCGCCAGCGTCGTGGTCTTGAACTCGGTGACTTGCAGTTGGTCGATCTCGAACACCACCGTCTCCGCGGGCCAGGACAGTCGGTAGCCGCGGGCATCGAGGCCGGAGGCCAAGATCACCGCCTGCCGGATACCGGACGCCGTCGCGTCGTCGATGAACCGGTCGATGAGGCGCGTCCGCACAGTCATCAGATTGGTCATCGGCTGCATGCCCCAGGGGTGGCCGGGTATGTCGACGTCGTCGGTGCTGAGTTCGCCCGCCGCCCAGCGGGTGAAGAAGTCGATGCCGACCGCCCGCACCAGCGGTTCGGCGAACGGATCGTCGATGAGTTCGGCTTTGGTGGCGCGGGCCCGGCCCGCGGCCACCATGGTCGCGGTTGCTCCCACGCTCGTTGCCAGGTCCCAGGTGTCGTTGTCAGTGCGCGCCATGCTCGCCAGGGTAGCGAGCGAACGCGGGCGCGCCCGAACGCCGACGTCAGTTCGGCGGTGCGGTCCGCTCGGGAGGCCCGACACCGATCTCGTCGCAGCTCGGCCCGACAATGAACAGGCCGCCGCGCGGGGTGCAGAAAGGGGCGCGCATCGGGCAAATTACCCATATTTATGTCCGATCGGTCTGTAAGACGTCAGCCAAGTTCCGTTCATTTTCCTGCGGTCCCAGCCGCGTAGCATTTCCGCCCATGAGCGCTCCTTCGCCCGGACCGGGTTCGTCGCTGACGTCAGATGGCAAGTGGTCGCCGCCGCGGTGGGAGACCTCCTTCATCCACGTCAAAAACGAATCCCTCGAAGCTGTGATCGACGAAGTCAGCCGCCAGACGAACGTCCACGGCGAGCAGGGCTGGGAGATCGTGAACTCATCGGTGCAACGTGCTCAGGTCTCGCACCACTTCGCGGGGTACGACAAGGGCGGCGAGTTTTATTTCGAGTGGAGCATCGTCTGCACGATGAAGCGGCCGCTACCGCCTGGATAATCGGCCGGCGGGTGTGGCAGGCATGCCCGGGTTGCGCGTTGGCCTAACATCGCCTGGTGACCGAATTCCGTCCCATCGGCAACCCGGCCGGCCTCGTCGCCGACGCCTGCTGTGCCGATGCGGGCCACGGCCAACCGGTGCCGCGGGATGCGAAATGGCAACGCCGCGCCCAGTGGGCGTGGCGGCTGGCCTGGGTGAGCATGGGCGTGATGCTGGCCGAGGGCGTGGTCGGACTGTGGCAGGGCCTTGCGGTCGGGTCCATCGCGTTGACCGGATGGGCGTTGGGCAGCCTGCCGGAGGCGCTGGC
Organism: Mycobacterium sp.; assembly: GCA_035642975.1. Classification (GTDB taxonomy): domain Bacteria; phylum Actinomycetota; class Actinomycetes; order Mycobacteriales; family Mycobacteriaceae; genus Mycobacterium. The sequence goes on along the minus strand of DASQRI010000331.1, from coordinate 15,398 downwards.
CAGTGCGATGGTCGCCTGGCGGTTCTCCGGCGCGCGGACGTTGTCGGAGACCGCTGAACGTCGCGCCCAACTCGGTGTTGCCTGGTCGTTTTTGCTGACGGCCCCATACATCGCCGCGGAATCCATCCACCAGCTGCTCGACCAGCACCACGCGGAAAGCTCCGTGATAGGCATCGCGTTGACGGCCGCGTCGCTGGTGCTGATGCCGATTCTTGGCCGGGTCAAGCATGCCCTGGGCAATCGCCTGGGCTCAGCGGCCACCGCGGGCGAGGGCATCCAGAACTACTTGTGCGGTGCGCAGGCCGCGGCGGTCCTGGTCGGTCTGGCAGTCACAGCGGTGCGGCCCGGCTATTGGTGGTTCGACCCGGTGATCGGCCTGGGCATTGCCGCCGCGGCGATCTGGCAGGGCGTCAAGGCATGGCGCGGCGAGGACTGCGGCTGCTGACGTCTGCGGCGATCGTCAGTTGTCGTCGGCGGCATCCGGCGAGTCGGTGCCCCAGCTGCCCGGCATCATCGGCATGCGCGGTCCGCCGCCGAACTCATCATCGTCGGCCAGCGTGGCGAATCCGGTCGCTGCCCCAGCGCTGAGTTTGCCTGCGGTTCCGGAGAAGCCGACGGGTCCGCTGCTCAGCAACGCAGAATGCACCTCGGGGGGCGCGGCCATCCAGATCGGGGCGGTCATCGATAGTCTCCCTCAGCCATCTCGGCGATCACGATGCGTCCTTCCTGCCGGTGGTGGGCGGTATGTGCCTGAACACACAGTCGCCGCACAGCCCGCCGCCTGGGGCGCGGTAATAAAGACAACAACTGGTACGACGATAGTTGGTCTTGCTGAAACGTACTGTGCCATTCAGCCTTTCGTCGGCGAACAATCTGCGGGCCAGCTGCCAGGCCGGGCCGGGCGCGCCGGTGCCTCGATGGTTGTCATAGACGCGGGCGGCGCCGAGCAGAGCGGATGCCGCGTTGCCGCGCAACAACTCTCGCGAGATGGGCACAATCCGGCGCAGAGCCTCGGTCAGCGGCGCCAAGTGCACGTCGAGCACCATGTCGGCCAGCAAAGGCTCCAGATCGTCACCCTGCCAACCGATGGGACGTTCAATGTGCAGCTCGGTCTGGCCGTCGACCTCGCGGAACAACACCGCGTCGGTGGCGAGCTCGGGCAGCAGCCGGTGGCCCACCACGGCGCCGACCCCGATCGACCACAGCCGCGCCGCGAAGCCGAGAAAAAATGTCGACGCCGCGACCCGGCGCTCTGCGGCGCCCATGCGCGTCTGCACCCGGTCGACGATGTCGTCGAGCAGTTCGAGATCGGTGTAGAGCTGCTGCACCGAATGCCAGTCGCTATCGACCGGCCCGGTCCCGACAGCAAAATACCCGTTGATCTCGGAGATTTTCGCGAGCACCGTCGCGGTAATCGCCTCCGGTGCGCGCTGGGCGTTGCCGCGGACCACGAACACCCGGGCGGGCGACACCCAGGAACGATCCGACATCGACGTCCGTCAGCTCTCTCGGGGTCGACCGCCCCGGGTTGCAGGATGCGACGACGCGAGTGTCCTGGCTCTCGGATCGCTGCTCGCCTCGCCTTCCAGCTCGCGGCCGTGGCGGTTGAGGGTCGCTCCCCGATGACAGTGGCGGGACCGCGCCGGATTCGCACCGGCTTCCTACATCGTCATCGCCTTACGTGCGACATTGTCGCATCCGTGTCAGTCCAGGCGGTACCGAATCAGCCGAGAGCTGTTGGCGACGACGGCTACTGACGACGCGTTATGGAGGATGGCCGCAAGCACCGGGGAGAGTGCGCCGCCGGCGCCGATGAGCAACCCGGCCGCATTGACGGCGATCGACATGCCGTAGTTCTGCTGGATGACGTCGACCGCGCGGGCGCCCAGATCGCCGACGTCGAGCAGGCGGTTCAAGTCGTCGTTGGCCAACGCGACATCGGCGGTCTCGACCGCGACGTCGGTGCCGGCCAGTCCCATCGCGATGCCGATGTTGGCCGCCGCCAGCGCCGGGGCGTCGTTGACGCCGTCGCCGACCATCCCGACGGTGTAACCCTCTTCCTGCAGTTGGCGTACCACTTCGAGCTTGTCCTCGGGCAGCACTTCGGCGCGCCACTCGTCGATGCCGAGATCGTCGGCAACGACCTTCGCGATGTCGGGATGATCGCCGGTGAGCATCACGATGCGGCGGATTCCGTTGGCGCGCAGCTTCGTCAGCACGTCGGGCGCTTCGGAGCGGACTTCGTCGCGCAGGCTGATCAGCCCGACCAGTGTGCCGTCCACGGCGAGCAGCAGCGGGGTCTCGGCCTGGCGGCGCAGCGTGTCGACCCAATCGGCCGCTTTCTTCGACACTTTGACCTTCTCCGAACGCAGCAGCGACGGGCTGCCCAGCAGCAGCGTCCGCCCGTCCGCCCAGGTGCGCATGCCAAGGCCGACCAGCACCTCGCATTCCTCATGCGGCGGAATGATGATGCGGCGTTCCTCGGTCGAGCGGATCACGGCCTCGGCCAGCGGGTGACGAGAGTGCAGCTCTGAGCTTGCCGCATAGGCCAGCACCTGCTCGGGCTGCCAATCTTTGTGCAAAGCAATAATATTCGTCACTACCGGTCGCCCGACGGTCAGCGTCCCGGTCTTGTCGAAGACGATCGCGTCCACCCGGCCGGCCTGCTCCAGGTGCGAGCCGCCCTTGATCAGGATGCCGCGCCGCGCGCCGTTGCCGATCGCCGCGCTGATCGCGGTCGGCGTCGCCAGGCCCACCGCGCACGGGCACGCGATCAGCAGCATGGTCATCGCGCGCCGGACATCGCCGGTGATCGCCAGGGTGATCGCGGAGACGATGAACGAGATCGGCACGAAGCGACGGGAGAAGTTCTCGCCGACGGTTTGGATGGGTGCCCGATCGTGTTGAGCCTCTTCGACGCGGGCGATGATGCGGCCGATGGTGGTCTCGTTGCCGACGGCGCGAGCGCGCACCACCAGACGCCCGCGCAGCACCACCGATCCGGCGTGCACAGCCGACCCGGCGGCGAAGCTGACCGGCAGCGTTTCGCCGGTGATCGCGGACTGGTCGACGATGGCCTCGCCGTCGATCACCTCGCCGTCGACGGGTATCGCGACGTGGTCGTGAATCACCACGTGGTCGCCGATCTGCACGGTGTCGATCGGCACCTGTACTTCTGTGCCCTTTTGCTGCCCTTCGGTCAGCAGGATCCATGCCGTGTCTGCGGTGCCGCGCAGCAGGTCCGAGATGGCCCGTCGGGTCCGTCGCAGCGTCAGATCCTGGAGGTACTCACCGATATTGAGCAGCCAGAGCACCGTGAGCGCGACAACGTTCTCGCGCAGCACCAGGCTGGCCACGGTCGCGGCGGTCACCAGGGCATCGGTGCCCGCCCGCCCGGACCGCAGCGACCGCAACGCGCCGCGAAGGAACGGGTAGCCCATGAACACCGTCGCGCCGGTGGCGACCAGTCGGCCGGTCGGGCCCAGCAGTGGTGGTCGGTTGAAGGCGTAGCGCCGCACCCCGAGTAAGGCCAGCGCCGCACCGCCGATCACCATGCGCAGCACCTCGGTGTTGCGGATATCCGCAGACCGCGGCGTGCGGGCCGGAATCAGCTCGGCGGCAACGTGTTCGGCCGATGTGATGGCCGCCAACACCTCCGCGCGATCGCAGCGTTTCGGCGAGTACCAGACGACGACGGAGCCGGTGTGCGGATAGGCGTGGACGGTCCGCACACCGTGCTGGCGATCTACCGCTTCTTCCACCGCGACCGCGCGCGGTGAATTCGCGCGCATCCAGGGCACCCGCACCCGCATCCGTCCGGCCGCGTCCGAAAGGACCACCAAGTCGGGACACACCGCTGCACTCATCGTTGGGGGATCAGTGCTCGTGGTCGTGGTCGCCGAGGGCCGGAGGCTGTGCCTCCTCACCGATGCGTTCGCGAGCTTCGGCCATGACATCGGCCAGCTTCAGCCGGGCTGACTCCGCTGCTTCTTCGGCCCGCCGCGTTCCGCGCAGTCCCCATTCCGTCGCAGTCACCGCGGCGTCGTGAATCGGCGCTTTGCCCAAGGCTTTGCGTAAAACCTCGTAGGCGCTGACGCCGACCAGACCGGTCACCACCGTGCCGGCCGCCTTGCCCAATAGCCCGTGCACCACCATCGCGAAACGTCCTCCCGTCATGCCTACGGCTTTCGACGACCGTAACATCCATATATAGCGATATCAATATGTATTGTCCGGGACCCTTTCACAACAGCCACGAGTTTCACGCGAAGTTTGGGGCACTCGTTTTGCCCAGCTACGAGCGACAAAGGCGGCCGTCGACGAGATTGTCGCTCGTAGGCGAGCAAAACGTCCACCCTCCTACGTCGGCGAGGCTGATGTGGCAGGAATGACTAGCCGCTGCGGGTGACCTTCTCGGCCTCCGCCTTGCGCGGCAGCGCCGCCGGATCGGGGTTGGCCACCTGCACCAGCGACCCACCGACCGCCAGCACGGTCAGCAGACCCTCGATCACGTCGTCGGGCGTATCCCAGGACGCGGTCGAGAGCACCCGGTCGGTCGCCGTCAAACCCTTTGCGGTCGCGGACTTCTCGCATGCGGCCAGCACCTGGTCGACCGATCGGCCGGCCAACGCCGGTCCGGGATGACGCTCGCCGACAATCTGGTCGCCGTGCACCCGCACCGCGGTCGCGTAGTCGGTGACACCGACCGGCAGATCGGCCACCGGGCGGCCGAACGCGTCCAGCGACAGCACCGCTACTTCGCCGGCGCCGGTGGAGTCGGCGTCGTCGAGTCGGTCGATTGTGCACAGCGCGATGTCGGCCTCGGCAGAGTCGAGCACTGCCTCCGCGCCGATCCACCACACCCCGAACAACACCGCCGCGGTCTGCCAGTGCGCCGGCAGCAACACCGCCACCCGGCTGGCCGGACCGCCGCCGAGCTCATCGCGTAACAGGTTGCCGGTCTTGGCCGCCCAATTGGCCAGGGTCACGGCAGACAGCTCGATGCGCTCGCCGGTGGCGTCGTCGTAGTAGGTGATGCGCGGGCCGACCGGGTCGGCGCGCAGCATCGGGTCCAGAATCGCTGCGCTGAGGGTGGTCAGGTTCAAATGTGCCGCTCCTCTTCATCGCTTCGCTCTGCATCGTTGCCGGCACGCTCAGTTGACGCACTCGGGATGGTCGGAGCCCGCGGTCAGGATCGGCGAGGGTGGAGGAGCGTCGGAGTTGGACGACCCGGAGTTCGCCGACGCTGCCATGGTGGCGTGGCCGTCGCCGAGGCCCGAGCCCGGGCCGGTGTAGTCGTTGCCCAACACCACCCGAACCGTTCCCTGGGGTACCGACTTATTGGCGATGACGGGCAGCCCGCCGAGCTCCTTGGCGACCGCCTGAGCGCCCAGGTCGTCGCCCTTGGCGGCTTGCACCTGGCTGCCCGATACATGGGCTGCATCATTGTTGCCGACCATGCCCGCAGTAAATCCTTTGGAGGTCAACACTTCTGACACCGATGCGGCAAGGCCGTTGATGTCGGTGTCGTTGAGCACGCTGGCACTGGTCTTGCCCGGCGAGTAGGCCAACTCTTCGGTCTTGCCCTGCGCCTGATTGTGCAGCAGGCCGGCGACCCAGTCTTGCACCTGATGCGGATCGACCCGCACCACGCTGTGCATGCCGTCGTCGCTCCAGCCGGACTCGTCGAGCACCGGGATGGTGGCGAAGGCGATCTTGCCGCCGGCCAGCTTCTGCAGCTGATCCACGAAATCCATGATGTCCCAGCCCGACGACAGCACCACCGAGCGCTGGATGGCCTGCTGCAGCCGGTTCATCGTCGCCGGACTGGACAGCGTCTTGCCGGAGATCACTTGGTGGGCAAGCGATGCCATCACCACCTGCTGGCGCACCACCCGGTCGAGGTCGCCGCGAGGCAGGTCGTGGCGCTGGCGGACGAAGCTCAGCGCCTGCGGGCCCTTGAGCTTCTGCCACCCGGCGGGGAAGTCGGCGCCCGAAAGTGGTTCGAAGACGGGCTCTTTGAGGCATACGTTGACACCGCCGAGGGCGTCGGTGATCAACGCGAAGCCCAGCAGCCCGATCTCGGCGTAGTGGTCGACGGTGACACCGGTCAGATCGGCGACCGTCTTGATCAGCGCCTCACGGCCGGCCTCCGTTCCCCGCGTCTCGGCCTCCGCGGGCGCGACGCCGGATTCGACCAGGCTGACCCGCTTCTCCTCCTTGGTCTGGCCGTAGACGCCGTTGATCTTCGTCTTGCCGAGACCGGGCGCGGACACGTAGGTGTCGCGCGGAATCGAGATCGCGGTGGCCGATTTCCCGTTGTTGGGGATACGCACCAGGATGATTGTGTCGGTGTTGCTCGCCACCTCGTCGCCGGCCCGCAGCGTCGCCAACTCTTGGGGGCTCAGCGGGTTGCCATGCGCGTCGGCGCGGCTGTCCATGCCGACTAGCAGGATGTCGATCGCGCCGTCGTCGCCGCCATGACCCAGGGACGGAGCGAAGACGTGGAAGATCCCGTCCTCGAAAGAGCGGACCTTGCTCCACGTCACCCCGGTGACCAGAACGACCGCCACGGCCGCCACGGTCGCAATCACACGCGCCACACGTTGCTCAGGCATCACAACAGACTACTTTCGTCACAGCGGTATCGCGGGTAGCGCCGCGTCGGCGTGCCAGACTCGTGACGTGACGAGCAGAATCGTGATCACCGGCGCCGGCGGGCAGGTCGGCAGCTTTCTGACGGCCGAGGCGGCTCGGCGGCGCCGTGACGTGCTGGCCCTGACGTCGTCGCAGTGGGACATCACCGACCCGCAGCTGGCGGGGCAGGTCGTGCAAGCCGGCGACGTAGTGATCAACTGCGCGGCCTTCACCAACGTCGACGCGGCGGAAAGCAACCAGGCCAGGGCATACGCGATCAACGCGACCGGCCCGGAATACATCGCGCAGGCCTGCGCCCGGGCAGGCGCGCGGCTGGTGCACATCTCCACCGACTATGTGTTCGACGGCGACTTCGGCGACGGCGCCCCGCGTCCCTATGAGCCGGACGACGAGACGGGGCCGCTGAACTTGTACGGCCAGACCAAACTGGCCGGTGAGCAAGCGGTACTGGCCGCGCTGCCGGATGCCGTGGTTGTCCGCACCGCCTGGGTCTACACCGGCGGAAACGGCAAGGACTTCGTCGCCGCCATGCGCAGGCTGGCCGCCGGTGACGGGACCGTCGAGATGGTCGACGATCAGACCGGAACGCCGACCTACGTCGCCGATCTGGTTTCCGCGCTGCTCGAGGTGGCCGATGGGCGGGTGCATGCGCCGGAGGGCATTGTGCATGCCGCCAACGCGGGCGAGGCCACCCGCTGCGCACAGGCCCGCGCGGTGTTCGAGGGCGTCGGCGCCGACCCGGAGCGGGTGCTGCCGGTGACCAGCGCTCATAACCCACGCCCGGCGGCCAGGCCGAAGTATTCGGCACTGTCTGGTCAGCAGTCGGAACGGGCGGGCCTTTCGCCGCTTCGACCGTGGCGGGAGGCGCTCACCGCGGCGCTCTCCGCGCCGCTGGACGTCTGACCGCTACCCTCGACGCGTGAGCGATGTGCTGCCGGTGGTGACGGTGACCTATTCACCGGGCCCGCATCTGGACCGGTTTCTGGCATCGCTGCCGCACGCGACCGATCGGCAAGTCAGCGTGCTGATCGCCGACAACGGCTCCACCGACGGGGCGCCGCAGGCCGCGGTCGAACGCTACCCGGGCGTGCGCTTGTTCTCGACCGGGTCCAACCTCGGCTACGGCAGCGCGGTGAATCGCGCGATAGCGCGGCTCACTGACGAAGACGGCGAAGCCGACGAGTGGATCGTGGTGGCCAACCCGGATGTGCAGTGGGGACCCGGCAGCATCGACGCGCTGCTGGACGCCGCGGCGCGGTGGCCCCGCGCGGCCACGCTGGGTCCGCTGGTCCACGACCCGGGCGGGTCGGTGTACCCGTCGGCGCGCCATTTGCCCAGCCTGGTCCGCGGCGGAATGCATGCCGTGGTCGGACCGTTCTGGAAGAAAAACCCCTGGTCGGCGGCCTATCGCCAGGAGCGGCTGGAACCCAGCGAGCGGCCGGTGGGCTGGCTGTCCGGCTCGTGCCTGCTGGTGCGCCGCGCCGCCTTCGAGCAGATCGGCGGCTTCGACGAGCGCTACTTCATGTACATGGAAGACGTCGACCTGGGCGACCGGTTGGGCAAGGCGGGCTGGCTGAACGTCTACGTGCCGTCGGCGGAGGTGCTGCATCACAAGGGCCACGCCACCGCTCGGGAGTCGCCGCGCAATCTGGCGGTGCACCACAAAAGCACCTACATCTACCTCGCCGACCGGCATCCTGGACGTTGGCGGGCGCCGCTGCGCTGGGCCATGCGGGCCGGTTTGGCGGTGCGGGGAGGACTGATGGCGCGTGATGCTCGGCGAAAGGGCGGTGACGCGCACCGGTGACGATGCAGAGCGAAGCGATGAGGAGGAGCGGCGCCAATGACCGTGGCGCAGGTGGATGCGGTTGTTCTGGTCGGCGGCAAGGGAACTCGCCTGCGCCCGCTGACACTGTCGGCGCCCAAGCCCATGTTGCCCACGGCTGGGCTGCCGTTTCTCACTCATCTGCTGTCGCGGATCGCCGCCGCCGGTATCGAGCACGTGATCCTCGGGACGTCGTATAAGCCGGCAGTTTTCGAGGCGGAGTTCGGTGACGGGTCCAAGCTGGGTCTGCAGATCGAGTATGTGACCGAGGAACATCCGCTGGGTACCGGCGGCGGAATCGCCAACGTCGCCGACCGTCTGCGCCACGACACCGTGATGGTGTTCAACGGCGACGTGCTGTCTGGAGCCGATCTGGGGCAACTGCTGGACAATCACCGGGAGCAGCGCGCCGATCTGACCCTGCACTTGGTGCGGGTCGGTGACCCAAGGGCTTTCGGCTGCGTTCCGACCGAAAATGGCCGCGTCACAGCATTTTTAGAGAAAACACAGGATCCGCCGACCGATCAGATCAACGCCGGCTGCTACGTGTTCTCTCGAGAGACCATCGATCGTATTCCGCGGGGCCGTGAGGTGTCGGTCGAGCGTGAGGTGTTCCCCGCCTTGCTCTCCGACGGTGTCAAGGTGCGCGGCTACGTCGACTCCAGCTACTGGCGGGACATGGGCACGCCGGAGGACTTCGTGCGTGGCTCGGCGGATTTGGTGCGCGGCATCGCGCCGTCGCCGGCGTTGGGTGGCCATCGCGGCGAGCAGCTGGTGCACGACGGCGCGGCGGTCTCGCCCGGCGCGGTGCTCATCGGCGGCACGGTCGTCGGGCGCGGCGCCGAGATCGGCCCGGGCGCGCGATTGGACGGCGCGGTCATCTTCGACGGCGTGCGGATCGAGGCCGGCAGCGTGATCGAGCGCTCGATCATAGGCTTCGGCGCCCGCATCGGCCCGCGGGCGCTGATCCGCGACGGCGTCATCGGCGACGGCGCCGACATCGGCGCGCGCTGCGAACTGCTACGCGGAGCGCGCGTCTGGCCCGGTGTCTGCATTCCCGACCACGGGATCCGCTACTCCAGCGACGTGTGAGCCGCGCGGTCGACCAGGTACACCAGCGCCGCGTCGGAGCCCGCGGGTAGATCGTCGATCGGCCACCAACGCAGATCCACCGACTCGTCGCTGACCACGATCTGCGCACCGGCCGGCGCCCGCGCCACGAACTGCAGATCGAGGTGACGGGTCGGCACCCCCAGCGAGCAGGTGAGCGCGTGCACATGCACCGCGGCCAGTTTGGGCACGATTTGCAGGCCGTCGACGCCGGATTCCTCGGTGGCCTCTCGCAGTGCCGCCGCGACGATGTCCCCGTCGGAATCCTCACAGTGCCCGCCCAATTGCACCCAACGGCCCAGCCGCGGATGCAACGTGAGCAGGACCTGGCCGCCGTAGTCGTCGAGCACCAACGCCGAAGCCGTGATGTGCCCCGGGGCGCACTCGCGGCGGCAGGCATCGTCACGCGCGTGCAGGAACGCCAGCACCGCGTGCCGCAGCGAATCCTGAGAACGATCGGGTGCCTGCCAGTCGGACAGCACCGCTATCGCCGACTGCCGAACGCTCACTTGCGTACCAGCAGATCAGTCACTGCCACCGGGTCGCGGGGCTCCGCCACGGGCTGCGCGGCGTACCCGATCGCGATGGCGCCCAACGGCTCCCAATCACCGGGCAGGCCCAGCTCGTCGCGAACCAGATCGGCGGCAAAGATCGTCGAGCCGATCCAGCAGCTTCCCACTCCGCGCACGGTCAGGGCCACCAGCAGCGCCTGCACTGCCGCCCCCACCGCGACGGTGAACATGGTGTGCTCGGCGTCGGTGCGCGCAGCGTCGGGGTAACTGTGCGCCCCATCAGGGACCAGCATCGGGATCACGACTTCCGTTGCGTCGTAGAGGATCTGACCGCGGGCCACCCGACGCTCGACGGCGTCGGCCGCCTTGCCGTCGCCCGACAGGTCGGACCGCCACTTGTCGCGCATGCGATCGAGCAACCGGATCCGAGTCGCAGGGGTCTGCAGCCAGACGAAGCGCACCGGCCGGGTGTGATGCGGCGCCGGCGCGGTGAGCGCCTCGGCGACAGCGTCCTCGATCAGCCGCGGGGGCACCGGTTCATCGTCGAACTGGCGCACCGAACGGCGCAGCAACTGGGCCTGCTGGCGACCGAGCTCGAGGGCTTCGGCGGTGCCCAGCCAAAACAGGTCGTCGGCGCCGGACCGCACGAGCTCTCGTGCTGTGTGGCCGTTATCGGACACGATGCCGGCGGGCAGCCCGCGCACGACAGCCACCGGTACCGCGGTCAGTTTGCCCTTGACCAGATCAGCGGCGGCGGCGACCTCGTCGGCGACCGCGACCTCGGTGACCAACAACTCGTTACCGTGCCGGTCGACCGCGCCGGCGTAGCCGTGCAGCACGGACAGGCCGGCCGCGCCGACGGCGGCGTCGGTCTGGCCGTTGCGCCATGCCCGGCCCATGGTGTCGGTGACCACGACACCGACGCTGACCCCGAGCCGTTCGCGCAGCCCGGCGCGCAGCGCGGCGGCGCTCCCGTCGGGGTCGACGGGCAGCAGCGCCAATTCGTCCGCGCCGACGTTGGAGCCGTCCACGCCGGACGCGGCCTGAACCACGCCGAGCCGATTCTCGGTGATCAGCGTGCGACCTTTGCGGGCCAGCACGCGAACAGCCTCAGCGTCGACAAGCTTGCGGCGCAGCGTATCTCGTTCCTCGGGATCATCGGGCGCGGGCACCAGCCGACCCTCACATTTGGACAGCACCTTGCTGGTCACAACCAGCACGTCGCCGTCGCGCAACCAGGACGCTGCCGCGGCAAGCGCGGCGGTCATATCGTCGCCGGGGCGGAATTCGGGAAGCCCGGTGACGGGCAGGATCTCAACCGTCGAGGCGGTGCCGTGCTCGCCACCGGCCGCGGGACCGCTCACGCGGCCACGCCCGCAAGCTGCAAACCGGCGCTCACCATCTCGGCCGTCGTCTGCGGATCGGTCATCAGCAGCGGAAGCGATCGAACGGCGACCCCGTCGATGTCGGCCTGGTCGCCCTCATGGATCAGCCAGCAGTCCAGGATGCCGGTGCCTGCTCGCGCGCCGTAGTACTGTCCCACCGCCTCCGCGGTCGACGCCACGTTGATCACCTTCAGGCATTCATCGGCCATGCCGCGCAACGGTTTCCCACCGATGATCGGCGAATAACCGACGACCGGTGCGTCGGTCGCACGCAGCGCCGCACGGATACCGGGAACGGCCAGTATCGCGCCGACGCTCACCACCGGATTCGACGGCGCCACCAGAACGATGTCGGCGTCGGCGATCGCGTCGGTGACTTCCGCTGTCGCATTGGCTTTTTCGGCGCCGATAAAAGCAAAGCTGTGCGTCGGCAGCTGTGCGCGGTACCGGACCCACCACTCCTGGAAGTGGATCGCGCGCTGACTGTCATCGACGGGATCGGTGATCACGACGTGGGTTTCGCAGCGGTCATCGCTGGCAGGCAGCAACCGCGCACCCGGCTGCCAGCGGTCGCACAACGCCGCGGTCACCTCTGACAGGGGGTAGCCGGCCCGCAGCATCTGACTGCGCACCAAATGAGTGGCCAGGTCGCGGTCGCCGAGCTGGAACCAGTCGGGTTGCACGCCGTAGCGGGCCAGTTCTTCTTTGGCATGCCAGGTTTCGTCGCGGTGGCCCCAGCCGCGCCGCGGGTCGACGCCGCCGCCCAGGGTGTACATGCAGGTGTCCAGGTCGGGACAAATGCGCACCCCGTGCATCCAGGCGTCGTCGCCGATGTTGACGATCGCGGTCAGGTCGTGATCGCCGGGGGATGTGGACGCCGACGCGAACTGGCCAAGACCGAGCAGCCGCTGCACCCCGAGCAGGAAGCGGGCGCCACCAACCCCGCCGACCAGAACCGTGACCTTCACACCGCACGACAGTACGCGGGGGCCGGGCCCCCGGGAGGACGGTCCAGTGACGGGTGTGACCGACACGCCAAGGGGCCGAAGGCATCAGTGTCGCAAAAAATTGGTCACGAGATGATATGGAAATCCTCCGAATCGCTTGCAAAGTGCCTCTTACCGGTGTGTAATCACACCAGTGTCATTTCGGTTGGTCGGCTGGATTCGGTGTCGCAGACCGAGATTCGATCATTTGTTCGAATCAAGATGGCCGCACATCAGAACAGTGGTGACATTCACGATCAACGAAACCAGGTGAGGAGGCGGAGCATGTCCTATGAGCACCTTCGGGGCCTAATGGGAGGCACACCGCACACCACTACCGGCTCGCCGATAAATGGGGTAATCGCAAGGCCCCATTTGAGTTTGGTCCCCGTTCCCGATGCGGTCGAAGTCTTCGATCCCACACCGGTTACGACCGACCAGTGGCAGGACCGCGCGTTGTGTGCTCAGACGGACCCTGAGGCGTTCTTCCCCGAGAAGGGCGGCTCCACCCGCGAGGCCAAGAAGATCTGCCTTGGCTGCGAGGTGCGGAGTGAATGCCTCGATTACGCCTTAGCTCACGACGAGCGATTCGGCATTTGGGGCGGGCTCTCCGAGCGGGAACGCCGCCGCCTCAAGCGCGGAATCATCTGACCCAGCCCGGCGACGATGCGGGCCGTGCAACGGCCCGATGTGGGGGCACCTCCCGCTTGCGGGGGCGAGCTGGGCAATCTGACCCAGCCGACCCGCTTATTCGTCGTCGATCGTCGGGTCGATGACGGAGGGTTCGACGTCCAGATAGGTGGCCACCTGGGCCACCAGGATTTCATGCAGCAATTCGGCCAGTTCGACGGTGTCCTTGGCGCGCCGCTCGATCGGCTTGCGAAACAACACAACTCGCGCTCGGGTAGCGCTCCCACGCACGTCGACGCCGGCGCCGATCAGCCGGGCCAGTGCGATCGGCCCGTCGGCGACCACTTCCGGTGGCCACTGCACGCTGTCGGGATCTTTCGCCGAGATCCGGGGGATCTCGTCGACCGCCACGTCGAGCCCCGACAGTCGCTCCTGCCAGCGCCGCTCGATGGGCTCGTAGGCCTCGAGCACGGCCATGTCGAAGCGTTCGGCGCGGCTGCGCCACCCCGGCACCGTCGGCGGCAGCAACGGCCCGCGCATATCGCGGCCGCGGCGCGAGACTTTTTTGCCCACCGGGCGGCCGTCGCGCGGGGAGCTGCGCGAATCGCTCATCCGGCGATGGTAACGGTTGGGCATCCCGGGTCGGCCGAATGCGCGTGTCCGACGCTGTGCGGACGTTTCCGCACGATAACCTCTCGATCGTGAACGTTCCGCGTCGCTGTTGCCGACCCGGGTGTCCGCATTACGCGGTGGCGACGCTGACCTTCGTGTACTCGGATTCGACGGCGGTCATCGGTCCGCTTGCCACTGCGCATGAGCCGCACTCCTGGGACCTCTGCGTCAGCCACGCCGGCCGCATCACCGCACCCCGCGGCTGGGAACTCATGCGCCACTCCGGCCCGCTGGCGACCAACCCGGACGAGGACGATCTGATCGCACTGGCCGAAGCGGTGCGGGAGGGTCGCGACGTGGTCGGCGGCGATCAGCCGATCAACGGATTCCACGAGCCGGCCGGCCAGTACGGCGCCGCACCGGCCGAGGCGCCGGCGGTCGGCGTGCTGGCCTCGGCCGCCCAGCGCCCTTCCGGCACCGGACGCCGGCGCGGCCATCTCCGGGTGCTGCCCGACCCCGCCGAGTAGTAACCGCGCCGGGCTGTGTTTGATTGCCCGGCTTCTCCCCATCGCGCTCCGCGCTGTGCATCGTCGCCGGGCTGTGTTTGATTGCCCGGCTTCTCCCCATCGCGCTCCGCGCTCTGCATCGTCGCCGGGCTAGGCTGACGACCAATAGTCCCCGTCGTCAGGAGCCCCTCGATGTCTCGGCCCGCTGCGGCTGTCCACCGTGTGATCAAGGCTTACGACGTGCGAGGTCTGGTCGGTGCGGAGATCGACGAGTCGTTCGTCAGCGACGTCGGCGCGGCCTTCGCCAGGTTGATGCGCAGCGAGGGTGCGGGACAAGTCGTCATCGGCTACGACATGCGGGACAGTTCGCCGGCACTGGCGGCCGCGTTCGGGGCCGGGGTCAACGGCCAAGGGCTCGACGTGATCCGGATCGGCTTGGCGTCGACCGATCAGCTCTATTTCGCCTCCGGGCTGCTGGACTGCCCCGGCGCCATGTTCACCGCAAGCCACAACCCGGCCGCCTATAACGGCATCAAATTGTGCCGGGCGGGCGCCAAACCTGTTGGCGCAGAGACCGGGTTGGCTACCATCAGTGCCGACCTGATCGCTGGCGTTCCGGCTGACGACGGGCCCAGCGGAACCGTCGCCGACAAAGATGTGCTGGCCGACTACGGGCAGTTTCTGCGCTCGCTGGTAGACACCTCGGGGCTGCGTCCGCTGCGGGTGGCCGTCGACGCGGGCAACGGGATGGCCGGTCACACGGCGCCCGCGGTGCTCGGCGCAATCGACTCGATCACGCTGTCGCCGTTGTACTTCGAACTCGACGGCTCGTTCCCCAACCACGAGGCCAATCCGCTCGACCCGGCCAACCTCGTCGACCTGCAGGCGTTCGTGAAGGAGAGCCGCGCCGATATCGGGCTGGCTTTCGATGGCGATGCCGACCGGTGCTTCGTGATCGACGAACGGGGCCGGCCAGTGTCGCCGTCGACGGTGACCGCGCTGGTCGCCGCCCGCGAACTGCACCGGGAAATCGGTGCGACGGTGATCCACAATCTGATCACCTCCCGCGCGGTGCCGGAGTTGGTGGTCGAACGCGGTGGCACGCCGGTGCGTTCACGGGTCGGGCATTCCTACATCAAGGCGCTGATGGCCGACACCGGCGCGATCTTCGGCGG
>DASQRI010000330.1:0-2972 GCA_035642975.1 Mycobacterium sp. | reverse complement strand
CGTTCTGATCTGTAATGCTGCAGGAATGCCGCTGGAGTTCGCTCGACCGATTGCGAAACGCCTGGCGACGACGTACCGCGTCATCACCTGGGACACGCGAGGGCTTCCGAGCGCGTGCCACGGCCGCGAAGACCTGGATTACAGTTTGGACCGACAGATTGCCGATGCAATTGAGGTGTTGGCGCATTTCGATATCGACACCGCTACTATCGTCGGGTGGTGTGCGGGCGCGCGACTCGCACTAGAAGTTGCCTCGACGTGGGGCGGCGTGACAGCAGGCCTGGTCCTGATGAATGGTGCGTACCACTTGGAACCCGCAGAATACACGGTGCTCGAGCGCAACATGGCAATGAGCTTGCCCGTTATCGCTTCGAATCGTCGATACGCGGAGGCGTACCATCATGCGATATTTGGTAAGCAGGGCGGCGAGAATGACCGGTCGGCCTGGATTCCCGAAGTACGCACAAGTTCGACCGGGGACCTGATCGAGTCTGCCTATTCGGCCAATGCAGACGACATTCACCTCGCCAGCCTGCCTTTCGAGTCTGCCGAGAATCTATACATATATGCATCGCTGCTGACGGCGTATATCGAGTCACCACTGAAGCTATCCGATTTGCCGGATGTCCCCACTCTGGTAATGACCTGCCAGGGTGACCTTACTGCGAACCCAACTGCATCGCGTCGACTTGCACGAGCGTTGCGTCAGGGACGGCTTGAATTCTTCCCCAGCGGCGACCATTTCTCGCTGTACTGGCAAGGTGAATTCATCGATACTCTTGCAGGCTTCGTCGAGGAGTGTCATCACGCTCCGCGAGCGGTTGCTCCACGGGTCATTAATTCCATTAGTTGCCATGGCCGGCGACCGGCTCAGATCCACTCGGTCTTGTAGATGGTCTGGGTGCCCCGGTCACCTTGACGGCCGGGCCCGCGGCCGGCGGTAAGCAGCGTCTTGCCGTCGGCCGCGCGAGGCGGCCCCCGTCAGCGGCCCGAAACCCCACGAGCCACGGCTGAGTCCGGAGCCGCCCAGACGCCGTCCGCGCAGAAGGTGCTCGCCAGGTCATCGAGCCGGCCGGCGTCACCTGACCAGTTGTACCGCGCGAGGGTGTCGCGAATGTGCTCGCGGGCCACCAGTTCCCACATCTCCACGGTCCAGAAACTACCGTCAGTAGTGGGTAAAAAGGTTGAGATCTCGACCTTTTCGCTGGAAGCGACGCAGAGTCGGACCCGAGCTGCGGTCACGCGACGGACGCCCAGTGTTTGTCTTCTGGCCACCAGAGGGCGGGCTGGGTCTGCGAACCTTGACTCGACGTACCGGGAAAGGGCCGCCATGACAGAACACTTGCGTGCTTACAACAGTCTGTGGCAGGTCCGCAGCGACTCTTGGTGCCGATTGGAGGAGGCCGCCGACCGGCTGACCCGCCCGGACACCGACGGACGCGTGAAAGAAAAGTGCTTGGCGGCCTGTCAGGAATTGCTGACTCGCTTAAGCACTTTGGAGCCCTATTGGGCCTACCCGGGCTCGCCCCAATTCGCCCGAGTTCAGCGACTCTTTGCCGGCGGCAGCTACGACAAGTTCTGCCAAGCTGTTGCGCGGATCAACCGAGCGTTGACCCAGGAGTCGTATCGCTCCGGAGACATCGAGCATGCCGGCGCCGACGAGCTGGACATGTTCCCGTCGGATCCTCGTCAACTCGAGGGTCAGACGGAAGCGGAGCGCGACCGCCCGTACTTCGAGGTGCTCGTCGTCGAGAAGATGACCGAAGCCCAGGAACGCGCGCTGCGCAACGAAGTCCGCAAGTGGCGTCGCCCGGACGACGAGTTCGTCTACGAGCTTGTCGTGGTGGCCAGCGGAGACGAGGCCCTCATCGCGGCTCGGTTCAACATGAACCTGCAGGCAGTGGTGATCCGGCGGCGCTTTTCGCACCAATCGACGCGGGACCTGTCATCCCTGTCGGAGTTCGTCGACACCGGGGTGTCGCACGAGTTGGCGGATCACTATTCACCCGAGGAGCGCGCCCAGATCCTCGCCACGTCGATGGCAAAGTTGCGCCCCGAGCTCGACCTCTACCTGATGACCGAGATCGAGGTCGAGGACATCGCGGGGCGGCTGGGCCAATACTTCCGCCGGGTGTTCCACGCGCGGGAGGGCATGCTCGAGCTGCACCTGTCGATCCTGCACGGCGTCGCGGCCCGCTATCGCACCCCGTTCTTCAGCGCACTCAAGCAATACAGCCACCGGCCCACCGGCGTCTTCCATGCGCTGCCGATTTCGCAGGGCAAGTCGATTGTCAACTCGCACTGGATCAAAGACATGGTCGGCTTCTACGGCCTGGAAGTCTTCATGGCCGAGACCTCTGCGACCTGTGGTGGCCTGGACTCACTGCTGGAGCCCACCGGCCCGCTTCGTGAGTCCCAAGTGCTCGCATCGGAAGCCTACGGCTCGCGGCACACCTACTTCGTCACCAACGGAACGTCGACCGCCAATAAGATCATCACCCAGGCGGTGGTGGCGCCCGGCGACATCGTGCTGCTCGACCGTAACTGCCACCAGTCGCATCATTACGGCATGATGATGGCCGGTGCGAATGTCGTGTACCTCGAGGCCTACCCGCTGAACGACTACTCGATGTACGGCGCGGTGCCGCTGCGCGAGATCAAGTCAAAGCTGTTGGCGCTTAAGCGCGCCGGCAAGCTCGACCGGGTCAAGATGATGTCGCTGACCAACTGTACCTTCGACGGAATCGTCTACGACGTCGAGCGGGTGATGGAGGAGTGCCTCGCAATCAAGCCCGACCTGGTGTTCCTGTGGGACGAGGCGTGGTTCGCCTTCGCCCGTTTCCACCCGGTGTATCGCACCCGCACCGCGATGGCCTCTGCGGCGGCGGTGCGCGAACGGTTGCAGAGCCCGGAATACAAGGCTCGGTTCGAGAAGTATTTGGCCGATCAGATCGCCGAAAAGCCCAGCGACG
>DASQRI010000329.1:0-10750 GCA_035642975.1 Mycobacterium sp. | reverse complement strand
TCAACCCAGAAACGGACCCTGTCGGCTTTCAAGATAAGCCCCGACTCGCGGGTGGTGTCGATGGCGTCGGTGATGTGCAGATAGTGGCCGAAGCATTCGGCGAAGTCCTCCCAGGGGTGCATCGTCGCATACTCGGATATGTAGGAGTCGCCCCAATTCGGCGGCGCACCAAATTTGTAGTGCCGGGCGATCTGGTCTTGATAGTCGGCACGCTGCTGCTCGCGACCGAGATAGCCGACCGAGAGGTTGATGCGCTGGTGTTCCGATCGGCGAGGAGCGGCGACTACCTGACGCTGGGGCAGGCCCGCTACAAGTTCGGCAATGCGGTCGCTGCAGTCGAGGGAATCGATGGAGTACGCCTGCATGATCTCCGCCACACCTGCGCCTCGCTCGCGATCAGCGCCGGGACCAACGTCAAGGTGGTGCAGAAGCTCCTCGGGCACAAATCGGCAGTGCTTACCCTGGATCGCTACGGGCATCTTTTCCCCGACGATCTCGACGCGGTGGCGACCGCGTTTGACAAGGCCTCACAATCTGCTGCGGACCAACTGCGGACTGGCCCGCAGCTCAAAGCGGCTGCTGCGGGACCACATAACCCTCTGAGCTTGGTGGCAGATCCAGGATTCGAACCTGGGTAGGCATAAGCCGACGGATTTACAGTCCGCTCCCATTGGCCGCTCGGGCAATCTGCCGGTGTGGTACGGGTAGCAAGAGTACAACGAGCAAGTACCGGGTGCATAAACGGCCAATACCGATGAAAGGGGACGGGTCCAGTGGCGGATTCATCATTCGACGTCGTGAGCAAGATTGATCGCCAGGAGGTCGACAACGCTCTCAACCAAGCCGCGAAGGAACTGAGCACCCGATTCGACTTCCGCGGCACCGACACCAAGATCGCCTGGAAGGGCGAGGAGGCGATCGAGCTGACCAGCTCTACCGAAGAGCGCGTCAAGGCCGCCGTCGACGTTTTCAAGGAGAAGTTGATCCGCCGGGACATCAGCCTCAAGGCTTTTGATGCCGGCGAGCCGCAGCCCTCCGGCAAGACCTACAAGGTCACCGGCACCCTCAAGCAGGGCATTAGCAGCGAAAACGCGAAAAAGATCACCAAGCTCATCCGCGACGACGGCCCCAAGACGGTCAAGACCCAGATCCAGGGCGAGGAGGTCCGCGTCACCAGCAAAAAGCGTGACGACCTGCAGGCCGTCATCGCATTGCTGAAGAAGGCCGACCTCGACGTCGCGCTGCAGTACGTCAATTATCGCTAATCGGGTGGGCCTACTGTGGTGACCAGCACCGCACCGCTGCCCGGGAAGCGAGGACTGTGATGAGCGTGACGGCCAACGATGGCGAGGACGTCGACGTCGTCATCATCGGGGCCGGCATCTCGGGTCTGGGCGCGGCCTACCGCATCACCGAGCGCAACCCGGGGACCCGCTACGTCATCCTCGAGCGGCGCGAGCAGATCGGCGGCACCTGGGACCTGTTCCGCTACCCCGGCGTGCGCTCCGACAGCAGCATCTTCACGTTGTGCTTTCCCTACGAGCCGTGGACCCGAAAAGAAGGCGTGGCCGACGGTGTGCACATCCGTGAGTACCTGAACACCACCGCGCACAAGTACGGCATCGACGAGCACATCCGGTTCAACACCCATGTCCGCTCGGCGGATTGGGATTCCTCGACCGACACCTGGACGGTCACCGCCGAACACGATGGCGTGGAAAAGACCTACCGCGGCCGCTTCGTGTTCTTCGGGTCCGGCTACTACAACTACGACGAGGCCTACACGCCAGACTTTCCCGGCCTCGAAGAGTTCGCCGGCACCGTCGTGCACCCGCAGCACTGGCCCGAGGAACTCGATTACCACGACAAGACGATGGTGGTCATCGGCAGCGGGGCGACCGCGATGTCGCTGATCCCGTCGCTGGCCGACAAAGCCGCCAAGGTCACCATGCTGCAGCGCTCGCCGACCTATCTGTTCTCGGCGTCCAAATACAGCGCGCTAACAGATTTATTGCGAAAGGCATTGCCCCGCAGGGTTGCTCACTTGATCATCCGCCAACGCAATGCACTGCGCGAAGGCGTGATCTGGTTCTTGGCACGCAAGACGCCGGGCTTCATCAAATGGTCGATTCGCCGCATCGCGATCAGCAACTTGCCCAAGGGCTACGACGTCGACACCCACTTCAAGCCGCGATACAACCCGTGGGACCAGCGGCCGTGTCTGATCCCGGACGCTGACCTCTACGCTGCGATCGGCGAAGGCCGTGCCGAGGTGGTCACCGATCACATCGACCACTTCGATTCCACCGGAATTGTTTTGAAGTCCGGCGGACATCTGGAGGCCGACATCATCGTCACCGCAACCGGTCTGCAGTTGCAGGCGCTCGGCGGTGTGACGGTGTCCATCGATGGCGGCGAGATCAAGCCGCAGGATCGCTTCGTTTACAAGGCCCACATGTTGGAGGACGTGCCGAACCTGTTCTGGTGCGTCGGGTACACCAACGCCTCATGGACGCTGCGTGCCGACATGACCGCCCGGGCGACGGCAAAGCTGCTGGCGCACATGAAGTCTCACGGCTATACCCACGCCTACCCGCATCTCGACGGCGAGCTGATGCCCGAAAAGCCGGCGTGGGACATCCAGGCCGGCTACGTGCTGCGCTCGCTGCATGCGCTGCCGAAGTCAGGTACCAAGCGGCCGTGGAACGTTCGGCAGAATTACTTCGCCGACGCCATCGACTACCGGTTCGACCGGATCAAAGAAGCCATGGTGTTCGGCCGCGCCGCCTGAAAATCTTTGCCACGCCGACGACGAAGCTGGTAACGACTCGCTGACCGGCGCAATATTGACCGATCTAATCACACGGAATTTCGTCGCTTCGGTGATCGTGGCGGGAGCTGCTGCTGGGGCGGTCGCCGCCGCATCGGTGGCCGTCGTGAGCACGACCGCACCGACAAGTCACGTGGTTCTTGCTGACCCGGGTTCCAGTGGCGGCGGCGGTCCCGACGGACAGGGTGGCGGAAGCGGCTGCGGCGGCGCGGCGGCTGGAACGGCCAGCGCGGCTGGGGCCACTTCTAGCAGTCACCGGGGAGTTCTCCCCCAGTTCACCAACCGCCGGTAAAGATCGGGCGGCGGCAATACGCTGGTCGCCATGGCAGTTGCTATGCGCGAACCGAAGGTCGTCGTTCTGGGTGGCGGTTCCTGGGGCACCACCGTCGCGTCGATCTGTGCGCGCCGAGGACCGACGCTGCAATGGGTGCGCTCCGAAGAGACCGCCAAGGACATCAACGAGAACCACCAGAACACCCGCTATCTGGGTAAAGACGTGTTCTTGTCCGAAAGCCTGCGCGCCACCAGTGACTTCGCCGAGGCCGCAAGGTCCGCGGACGTCGTCGTGATGGGCGTGCCGTCGCACGGGTTCCGCGGCGTGCTCACCGAGCTAGCGGCCGAGTTGCGGCCGTGGGTACCGGTGGTGTCGCTGGTCAAGGGTCTCGAACAAGGCACCAACATGCGGATGTCGCAGATCGTCGACGAGGTGCTGCCCGGCCACCCCGCCGGCATCCTGGCCGGGCCCAACATCGCCCGCGAGGTCGGCGAAGGCTACGCGGCCGCGGCGGTGCTGGCGATGCCCGACCAGCACTTGGCCGCGCGGCTCGCGCAGCTGTTTCAGACCAAGCGTTTTCGCGTCTACACGATTGACGACGTGCTCGGCGTGGAGATGGCCGGCGCGTTGAAGAACGTCTATGCGATCGCGGTCGGGATGGGCTATTCGCTGGGTATCGGTGAGAACACCCGGGCCATGGTGATCGCCCGCTCGGTACGCGAGATGTCAAAGCTGGGCGAAGCGATGGGCGGCCACCGCGACACCTTCGCCGGCCTGGCCGGCATGGGCGACCTGATCGTCACGTGCACCAGCCAGCGCAGCCGCAATCGGCATGTCGGCGAGCAGCTCGGTTCGGGCAAGACCATCGACGAGATCATCTCGTCGATGAACCAGGTCGCCGAGGGCGTCAAGGCCGCCAGCGTGATCATGGAGTTCGCCGACAAATACGGGCTGAACATGCCGATCGCGCGCGAGGTCGACGGCGTGATCAACCACGGCTCGACCGTCGAAGACGCCTACCAGGGACTGGCGGCCGAGACGCCGGGACATGAGGTGCACGGCTCGGGCTTCTGAGCTCACCAGTCACAGCAGTACCGTGAGCCTGGGGCCTGCCTGTTCTGGAAACGAAGCCATATGCGATATCAGAGGTCGAAGAGGCCGATCGCATGGTCCGCTTGTGGAGCCTCGTGAGGCGCGTGTGACTTAGCGCCCCGCCATTTCCTCGAGCCGGCGAATCCGGTCGGCGATCGGCGGGTGGGTGGAGAACATCGAGCCGATCCGCTCGCCGGCGCGGAACGGGCTGGCGATCATCAGGTGCGCCTGGGCGGCCAGTCGCGGTTCAGGGGGCAGCGGCGCGGCCTGCACACCACCGGAGATCTTGCGCAGCGCGGAAGCCAGCGACAGCGGGTCGCCGGTCAACAGCGCACCAGACTCGTCGGCCTGATACTCCCGCGAACGAGACACCGCCATCCGAATTACCATCGCCGCTATGGGACCCAACATCGAAACCAACAGCAGCGCAAAGGGATTGCCGCCTTCGCGGTCGTTGCCGCCGAACATCCCGGCGAACATCGCCATGTTGGCCAGCGCCGTGATCACCGACGCCAACGCGCCGGCCACACACGAGATCAGGATGTCGCGGTTGTAGACGTGCGACAGCTCGTGTCCCAGCACCGCGCGCAGCTCGCGTTCGTCGAGGATGTTGAGAATCCCGCTGGTACAGCACACCGCCGCGTTACGCGGGTTGCGGCCGGTGGCGAAGGCGTTGGGTGCGGCGGTGTCGCTGATGAACAGCCGCGGCATCGGCTGGTGGGCGGCGGTGGCCAGCTCGCGCACGATCCGGTACATCGCCGGCGCCTGCACCTCCGACACCGGTTGCGCGTGCATCGCCCGCAGCGCCAGCTTGTCGCTGTTGAAGTAGGTGTAGACGTTCATGCCGATGGCGAACAGCACAGCGATGAACATCGCCGTCCTGCCGAACAGCGCACCGACGAACACGATCAGCGCCGACATGCCGACCAACAACGCGAACGTCTTCAACGTGTTGTGGTGAGGATGCCAGGTCATCAGCTTCCCCCTCCGGATACCTTGGACACGTTCATTCAACGCCCATGGTGGGCCACTAGGTTCCCGAACCTAACCGTGTCGGCTGATGGTGAAATCGACCAGCGTGGCGAGCGCCTGTCGACCGGGGCCGTCAGGCAGCGCGGCGAGTTCCTCGCGCGCCTGCGCCGCGTAGCGCGCCACGGTGTCCTTGGCCTTGGTCATTCCCGCCGAAGCCCGCAGCAGCGTCAACGCCTCGGTTAGCGCCGCGTCGTCGTCGATCGGCCCGGCCAGCAGTTCACGCAGTCGATCGGCGTCGGGCCCGCTGTCGTGCAACGCGTAGAGCACCGGCAGCGTGTGGACACCTTCGCGCAGGTCGGTGCCGGGCAGCTTGCCGGACTCGTCGGGGTCGCTGTCGATGTCGATGATGTCGTCGGAGATCTGAAACGCCGTGCCGACGATGTTGCCCAGGCGGCTGAGCCGCTGGATTTGGTCGTCGTCGGCGCCGGAGAACGTCGCGCCGAA
Organism: Mycobacterium sp.; assembly: GCA_035642975.1. GTDB lineage: Bacteria > Actinomycetota > Actinomycetes > Mycobacteriales > Mycobacteriaceae > Mycobacterium. The sequence continues at coordinate 5,078 of DASQRI010000329.1, read as the reverse complement.
CTGGCCGGCCGCACCGATCAGGCAGGCCGTCTTCTCGTGCACCACCTTCAAGTAGTGCTCGACCGGATCGGCCGCGTTGGCCGCGCCATGGGTCTCGCGCATCTGCCCGGTCACCAGCTGGGCGAACGTCTCCGCGATGATCCGCACCGCGTCAGGGCCCAACCGCGACACCAGCCGCGAGGCCGTCGCGAACAAGTAATCGCCCGCCAGGATCGCGACATTGTTGCCCCATCGCACGTTGGCGCTGGGCGCGCCGCGGCGCACCTGGGCCTCGTCCATCACGTCGTCGTGGTAGAGCGTGGCCAGATGCACCAGCTCGATCACCGCGCCGGCGATCGTCACCTCGTCGGCGTCCGGCCGCGGCCCGAGCTGGGCGGACAGCACCGTGAACAGGGGCCGGAAACGTTTGCCGCCGGCCTCGAAGAGGTGCAGCACGGCCTCCGTCATCAGGTCATCAGAGCCGCGCAGCTCGACTTCCATGAGTTGCTCGATGCGGGCCACCCCGTCGCGCACATTGGTCGCGAACGCGGCGTCGCCGAAGTCCACGCCCGCCACCACAGTCGCCGGAGTCCTCACCCGACCAACATACTGGTGAACATGGACTCCCATGCCGACGTGGTGGTCGTGGGCGCCGGACCGGCCGGGTCGGCGGCGGCGGCCTGGGCCGCCCGGGCGGGCCACGACGTGCTCGTCATCGACGCGGCGAACTTTCCCCGCGACAAGGCCTGCGGCGACGGGTTGACGCCCCGCGCGGTCGCCGAGCTGGAACGGCTGGGATTGGGCGAATGGCTGGATGCCCGGATCCGGCATCGCGGGCTACGCATGAGCGGATTCGGCGGTGAGGTGGAGGTCGCCTGGCCCGGCCCGTCGTTCCCGTCGACCGGCAGCGCGGTAGCCCGCGTCGAGCTGGACGACCGGATCCGCAAAGTCGCCGAAGAGTCCGGTGCACGAATGCGCCTCGGTGTGAAAGCAGTTGGTGTGCATCATGATTCGTCCGCACGGGTGGTTTCGGTGGAGCTGGCCGACGGGACACAGGTCCGTTGCCGGGAGCTGATCGTCGCCGACGGCGCCCGCTCGACACTGAGCCGCATCTTGGGCCGCCGATGGCACCAGGAAACCGTCTACGGCATCGCCGCCCGCGGATACCTGACCACGCCGCGCAGCGACGAGCCGTGGCTGACCTCACACCTGGAGCTGCGCTCCCCCGACGGCGCGGTGCTGCCCGGCTACGGCTGGATCTTCCCGCTGGGCAACGGCGAGGTGAACATCGGCGTGGGCGCGCTGTCGACCTCGAAGCGACGCGCCGAGCTGGCGCTGCGCCCGCTGATGTCCTATTACGCCGACCTGCGCCGCGACGAGTGGGGCTTCGAAGGCTCACCCCGCGCGATGTCCTCGGCGCTACTGCCGATGGGCGGCGCCGTGTCGGGGGTGGCCGGCCGGAACTGGATGCTGATCGGTGACGCCGCGGCCTGCGTCAACCCGCTCAACGGCGAAGGCATCGATTACGGGCTGGAATCAGGCCGCATGGCCGCAGAAATGCTAGCGATGCTCGGCTCGGGTGACCTCTCCAAGGCGTGGCCGCACGTACTGCAATCCCATTACGGACGAGGGTTTTCGGTGGCACGCCGGCTGGGGTTGCTGCTGACGTTCCCGCGGTTCCTGCCCGCGACCGGCCCGATCGGAATGCGGTCGACGCGGCTGATGAACATCGCGGTGCGCGTGATGGGCAACCTGGTCACCGACGACGACGCCGACTGGGTAGCGCGAGTATGGCGCGGCGCCGGGCTGGCCTCGCGGCTGATAGATCGGCGAAAACCGTTCAGCTGAGCCCAGTTCCCCGGCGAGCAGACGCAAAAACGCCAATTCTCGCGGCGTGTCGGGGGCTTTTACGTCTGCTCGGCAGTAGAACGGTGTGGCTTGTACGCAGCGTGCAGCGCGACGATGCCGCCGGTCAGGTTGCGCCACCGCACCGCTGACCATCCGGCGCGAGACATCTGGTGTGCCAGGTCGGCCTGGTCCGGCCAGGCCCGAATCGACTCCGCCAGATAGACATACGCGTCCGGATTGCTCGACACCGCGCGCGCCACCCGCGGCAAGGCCTGCATCAGATACTCCTTGTAGACGGTGGCGAAGAGCCGGTTGGTGGGCGTGGAGAATTCGCACACCACCAACCGTCCGCCGGGCCGGGTGACCCGGGCCATCTCCCGCAGCGCCTCGTCGCGGTCGGCAACGTTCCGCAGCCCGAAACTGATGGTGACCGCGTCGAAAACGTTGTCGCCGAACGGTAGTCGGGTGGCGTCACCGGCGACCTTCGGCACCTTGCGGGCCCGCCCCGCGGCGAGCATCCCGACTGAGAAATCCGCTGCCACGCACCACGCCCCGGAGGTAGCCAGCTCGACCGTCGACACCGCGGTGCCCGCGGCCAGATCCAGCACCTTCTCACCCGAACCGATGCCCAGCGCCAACCGGGTGGCGCGACGCCAGTACCGGTCCTGGCCCAGCGACAGCACGGTGTTGGTCAGGTCATAGCGCCGGGCGACACCGTCGAACATCGAGGCCACCTCGCGGGGGTCCTTGTCCAGCGTCGCGCGGCTCACGCCATCGAACCTACCGGCAGCCGCGTTGCGACGATGCGAGGAGCAGCGCCATCAGCCCGGGAATGACCGGCCGTCGTGTGCGTTGCAAACGGGCGTGACTGAAAAAGTTTGGTTTATCACCGGTACCTCACGCGGCTTCGGACGGGAATGGGCCATCGCCGCCTTGAACCGCGGCGACAAGGTAGCCGCCACGGCGCGCAATACCGCGACGCTGGACGATCTGGTCGACAAGTACGGCGAGGCGCTGTTGCCGATCCAGTTGGATGTCACCGATCGAGACGCGGATTTCGCGGCGGTCAAACAGGCCCACGACCACTTCGGACGGCTGGACATCGTGGTCAATAACGCCGGCTACGGCCAGTTCGGCTTCATCGAAGAACTGTCCGAACAGGATGCCCGCGACCAGGTCGAGACGAATCTGTTCGGTGCGCTGTGGATCACCCAAGCCGCCCTGCCCTACCTGCGCGAGCAGCGCAGCGGCCACATCATCCAGGTGTCGTCGATCGGCGGCATCAGCGCGTTCCCGTTAGTCGGCATGTACCACGCGTCCAAGTGGGCGCTGGAGGGCTTCTCCCAGGCCCTGGCCCAGGAGGTCAAGCCGTTCGGTGTGCACGTCACGCTGATCGAACCGGGCGGATTCGACACCGACTGGTCGGGCCCGTCCGCCAAGCACGCCGACCGGTTGCCGGCATACGACGAGATACGTGCCGCCGTCGAGGCCGAACGCAGCAAGCGATGGGCCAGCCCGGGTAGTCCCGAGGCGTCGGCGGCCGCGCTGCTGAAGGTGGTGGATGCCGACGAGCCGCCGCTGCGGGTGTTCTTCGGCGCGTCGCCGCTGGCAACGGCCAAGGCCGACTACGAGGAACGGTTACGCGGCTGGGAGCAGTGGCAGCCGGTCGCGGAGCTGGCGCAGGGCTAGCTACTCGCCCTGCGCGAGGCGGCGGCGCGCCATGCGCGCCCGGGCGATCGGCGAGAGCACAGCCTCGTAATGACCGAGCAGCTCATCGCAGATCGCGGGCCAGCTGCGTTGCAGAATGCTGCGCCGCGCGGCCAGTGCGTAACGCTGCCGGTCTTCCAGCAGGTGCGCGACGGCGCCGGGCAGCTGTGCCTCGAATTCCTTGACGGGCAGCAGCAATCCGGTGCGCCACGGCGTCACCAGGTCGCGTGGCCCGCCCGCGTCGGGAGCGATCACCGGCAACCCCGACGCCAGCGCTTCCTGCACGACTTGGCAGAACGTCTCGTGCTCACCGGCATGCACGAAGACGTCCATGCTGGCATACGCCGCGGCGAGTTCCTCGCCGTACAGCGCTCCGGTGAAAACCGCTGTCGGCATTGCCGATTGCAGCTTGGCGCGGTCAACCCCGTCGCCGACAATAACCAACTGGACGTTACCGCCGGTAGCCAACGAGACGAGGCGCTCGACGTGCTTCTCCGGCGCGAGCCGGCCCACAAACCCAACGATCGGTTTGCCGTCCGGTGACCAGTGCTGGCGGAGTGCCTCATCGCGGGCCGACGGCGCGTAGCCAATCATGTCGACCCCGCGCGCCCAGTGATAGACGCGCGGAATGCCATGACTGACAAGGGATTCCATCGTCGCCGTGGATGGCGCCAGGGTGCGGTCGGCAAGGCGGTGCAGATGACGGAACCATGCCCAGGCCGCCCGCTCGGTGATTCCGATCCCGTAGCTCGCCGCGAAACCCGGCACGTCGGTCTGGTACACCGCGACGGTCGGCACCCCGAGACGACGGGCCGCCTTCACCCCGCCCCAGCCGAGCAGGGCCGGTGACGCCAGATGGATCACGTCAGGCTCGAATCCGCGCAGCACGCTCAACAGCCGCGGCGTGGGAATCCCGAGCGGCAGCGTGGTGACCTTCGGGAACATCCGCGACGGCACGCGGTGCACTCGGATACCGTCATGGATGCGGTCCGCCGGCGGCTCGCCAGACGGCGTGTCGGGTGCGATGACAAGCGCTTCGTGTCCCGTTCGACGGAGGTGCTCCAGCGCCCGGACCACCGAGTTGCTGACGCCGTTGACCTGCGGGAGAAAGGACTCGGCGACAATCGCTACGCGCACAACATCACGGTGGCAGCGCCGCCTGTCGATATGGTTACCGACTGGCATACGCGACACGAACTCTGACGCAAAGAGGGTCTGACAATGCGGTCCTACCTGGCGATATCGGGCGCGGCACTGTGGATGGTGATATTCGGCACGAATACCGTGCACGCCGACGTGCCACGCTCCGACGACGGCTATGGGGTGTTACTTGGATCACCAATCGCCCCAGTGCAGTTGGAGATCCTCTGCGATCCGCAATGCCCGTACTGCGCCGAGCTCGAGTCGACGGACGGCGACCGGATTGCCGGCGACCTGGCCAGCGGCCGGCTGGCGGTGACGTACCGCTGGCTGACGTTCTTGGATGGCAAACATCACAATGCCGTTTCCTCCCGCGTCGCCGATGCGCTGTTTGTGGCGGCCGA
>DASQRI010000328.1:0-5256 GCA_035642975.1 Mycobacterium sp. | reverse complement strand
TGCCTGGACAAGTCCGCATGAGCGAGACCACCCAGGCTGCGCCGCCTCCCGTTGACCAGCCGCTGATCCCGCCGTTCCTGCCGAGGATGATCCACCGGCTGGCGCTGCCGATCGTCCTGGTGTGGCTGGGCATTGTGTTCGTAACGAATACCATCGCGCCGCAGCTGGAAGTCGTGTCCAAAAACCACTCGGTGTCGCAGAGTCCCAAAGACGCGGTGTCGTTCCAGTCGATGATGCGCGTCGGAAAAACGTTCAACGAGTTCAGTTCCGACAGCTCGGCGATGGTCCTGCTGGAGGGTGACAAGCCGTTGGGGGCGGAAGCGCACCACTATTACGACGAGATCGTCAAGCGACTCGAGCAAGACAAGAAACACGTTCAGCACATTCAGGATTTCTGGAGTGATCCGCTGACCGCCGCGGGCTCCCAGAGCCACGACCAAAAGGCCGCGTACGTTCAGGTCTACCTCGCCGGCAACATGGGCAGCGGTTTGTCCACCGAGTCCAGCGAGGCCGTGCGAAAGATCGTGAACTCGGTGCCTGCGCCGCCGGGAATCAAGGCCTACGTCACCGGCGCGGGTCCGCTGATCGCCGACCAGTCGCATGCGGGTGAGAAAGGCGTCGCGAAGGTCACCATGGTCACCATCCTGGTGATTCTGGTGATGCTGCTGGTTGTCTACCGCTCGGTGAGCACCGTTTTGATCATGCTGACCATGGTCTTCATCGAATTGGCCGCGGCTCGCGGTGTCGTCGCGACGCTGGGTAACTACGGCATCATGGGGCTTTCCACGTTCGCCAACAACATGCTGGTGCTGTTGGCGATCGCCGCCGGAACGGACTACGCGATCTTCATCGTTGGCCGCTATCACGAGGCCCGCGGACTGGGTGAGACGCGTGAAGAGGCGTTCTACACGATGTTCCACAGCACGGCGCATGTCGTGCTGGGGTCGGGACTGACCATCGCCGGCGCGATGTACTGCCTGAGCTTCTGCCGGTTGCCGTATTTCGAGTCGCTGGGCGTGCCCTGTGCGGTCGGCATGCTGGTCGCGGTCTTGGCGGCGCTGACTCTGGGCCCGGCGGTGCTGACCGTGGCCTCGTTCTTCAAGCTGCTGGACCCAAAGCGGAAGTTGCAGACCCAGGGCTGGCGCCGGATCGGCACCGCGATCGTCCGTTGGCCCGCACCGGTTCTCGCGGTGACGATCGCGATCGCGCTGATCGGCCTGCTCGCCCTTCCCGGCTACCAGACGGATTACGACACCCGTCACTTCCTGCCGCCCGACACCCCGGCCAATGTCGGTTATGCCGCCGCCGACCGGCATTTCAACCAGGCCCGGTTGAATCCCGAGCTGTTGATGATCGAGACCGATCACGACTTGCGTAATCCGGCCGACTTCCTGGTCCTGGACAAGGTCGCCAAGGCGGTCTTCCGCATCCCCGGTATCGGCCGGGTGCAGACCATCACCAGGCCGCTGGGCACGCCGCTCGACCACAGCACCCTCGGTTTCCAGATGGGCGCGCAAGCCGCGGGCCGGATCCAGACCCAGCACTATCAAGAAGAGCAGGCGAAGAACCTGCTGAAGCAGGCGGACGAACTCCGCAAGACGATGGCAACGCTGCACGAGCAGATGCAGGTGACCCAGGATCTCAGCAACACCACGCACGAGACCGTGAAACTCACGCAAGAAACCGTGAAGATCACCCAGGCGCTGCGAGACGACATCGCGGTCTTCGACGATTACTTCAGGCCGATCCGTAGCTTCTTCTACTGGGAGAAGCACTGCTACGACATCCCCAGCTGCTGGGCGCTGCGATCCATTTTCAACGCGCTCGACGGCCTCGACCAGGTGACCGAAAACATCGAGAACCTCAGCACGAATCTCGAAAAGCTGGACAAAATCCAGCCCCAACTTGTCGCGCTGATCCCACCGCAGATCGAGAGCCAGCAACACAACCTCGACACCATTATGTCGAACTACGCGACCACCAATGGTCTCAACGACCAGGCGAAAGCGCAGTCCGACAACGCCACCGCCCAGGGCGATGCGTTCGACAAGGCGAAAAACGACGACACGTTCTATCTCCCGCCAGAGGCGTTCAAGAGCCCGGATTTCGCGCGCGGTCTCAAGCAGTTCATCTCACCCGACGGCCACGCTGTCCGGTTGATCATCTCGCACGAAGGCGATCCGGCCACTCCGGAAGGCATCAGCCACATCGAGCCGATCAAGCAGGCCGTGCACGAGGCGATCAAAGGCACCCCGTGGGAAGGCGCCAAGGTCTACCTCGGCGGCACCGCGGCGACCTACAAGGACATGCACGACGGCTCCAACATCGACCTGATGATCGCCGGAATTGCCGCGGCCACACTGATTTTCGTCATCATGCTGGTCATCACCCGGAGCGTGGTGGCGGCTTTCGTAATCGTCGGCACCGTGCTGCTCTCGCTCGGCGCGTCGTTCGGGCTCTCTGTGCTGCTGTGGCAGTACATCCTCGGCATCAAGCTGCACTGGATGGTGTTGGCGATGGCGATCATCCTGCTGTTGGCGGTCGGGTCGGACTATAACCTGCTGCTGATATCCCGGTTCAAGGAAGAAATCCGCGCCGGGCTCAAGACGGGCACCATCCGCGCCATGGCCGGCTCGGGTTCGGTAGTGACGTCCGCCGGCTTGGTGTTCGCCGCCACCATGGCCACGTTCGCTTTCAGCCCGCTGAAAGTCATGGCCCAGGTGGGGACCACGATCGCGCTAGGCCTGTTGTTCGACACGCTGATCGTGCGGTCGTTCATGACGCCGTCGTTGGCCACCTTGCTTGGCCGTTGGTTCTGGTGGCCGCAGCACGTTCGCCCGCGACCGGCCAGCACCATGCTCCGGCCGTACGGCACTCGTACCTCGGTACGCGATTTGATACACCGCGACGTCGAAGACGCCGAGGCCGGAGTCGTGCAGAAGGTCTAGTTGTAGTGTGCGGCAAGCGGGCCGCTAGGTCGTCAGGATGGTTCTCAGCTCTGCCATCTGCTGGTCGAAGTCGCCCGCGGTGACGTCGAGGGCCACTGCTGCCAGTGTGTCGTGAGTCGTTAGTTCGCAGGCAAATGTAGTTGCGCACACTTTCGCGAGGATGTCTCGACTGTGCAGGTTATGTGCCTGGAAGCGTCAAAATTCGTTCACGAACTACACAGTCGGTGCCAAGGAAGTCCAAACAGCTGTCGACGAATTGACGCCTAACCACCCTAGTCCGGCGTAGCGCGGTGACGAAGCAAGCAGGGACCACTGGAATCGAAATCCAGCACGCGGTAATCATGGGCGCGCAGACCGCCGGCGATCCGGTCAAGCAATATCACTATCATTGGTAACGAATACCGTTGCGCTGCTGATGGCCATTCGCCTCCGACGCATCCCACACCCACCACACCGATCTCAAGTCGGGGTGCGAGTGAGACTCAAAGATCCATCCCCCAGATATGCCCCACCCGATCGGCGGGGCGTCTCAGGGCGCTTGCGTGAGCCTCACGGCACCTCCAGACCATGACGAGTAAACCACGCCCGCCTCCCGGATTGTCGACTCCTCACCCCGGCCGGAACTGCGATTCAGATATAACGCATGATACGTGCGTAAACGGACGCTACCGGGTTCTACAGCGGCCCGCAATGCGTCCGGGTGCGCTATCCTCGCGCCGTGCCGCCGCTCACGTTCCAGCGTGCCCGCACCGAGGACAAGAAGCGTCAGCGGGCAGCAACGCTTGTCGAAGCCGCGCGCTCACTGGCGCTGGAGTCCGGTGTGGCGTCGGTGACACTGACGGATGTCGCGAGCCGCGCCGGCGTGCACTACTCCGCGGTGCGCCGCTACTTCACCTCACATAAAGAGGTGCTGCTGAATCTGGCCGCCGAGGGGTGGGCGCGCTTCTCGGACACCGTGTGTGAAAGCCTGCGCGAACCCGGACCCACGTCGCCGGCCCGGATCGGCAAAGCTCTGGCCGAGGGCCTGGCGGCTGACCCGCTGTTCTGCGACCTGCTCGCGAACCTGCACCTGCACCTCGAGCACGAGGTCGAGCTCGAACGAGTTGTCGAGTTCAAGGAAGTCAGCAACGCGGCCGTGATCTCGCTGACCGATGCGATCGAGAATGCGTTGCCGACACTGGGCCGCTCGGGTGCATTCGACGTTCTTCTTGCCTCTTACTCGCTGGCGGCGCCGCTATGGCAGATGGCCAACCCGCCGAAGAGACTTGCGGACGCTTACGCGAACCGGACGGACGTCCCGCCCGACTGGAAGATCGACTTCACCGCCGCGCTGTCGCGGCTAATCACCGCGGTCTGCGTCGGTCTGATGACCGCCGCGGGCTAGCTCCAGTGCCACAGCGACATATCGCCGCGCTTGTAGTTTTGGCAGTTCTCGGTTTCCTTGGCGACGACGCCCTTGTTGTTGAAGAAGATCTTCATGTGGTTGGGCCAGGCCAAGTTCAGCGAGTCGATCTGGGGAGCATAGAAGTTAGCGGAATAAGCCCTGCGGTCCGCCGGTGACAGCGAGTAGAACCAGTGCGCCTTGTCGATCGCGGCCTGATTGACGTTCGGGTGGTTGTTGAAGTCGATCATGTACCGCTGGTAGTACACCGGCGTGAAGTCCCGCGCGGCTGCCAGGATCTGCTCGGCGTCACACGTCGTCGAGATCATCCGCCGCGGGATCGGGAAATCGTCGGTGGAATCGTTCGACGAACAGCCATCGCACGGCGTGAAACCCGGATCGGCCTTCGCCACGTGGGGGAACATCGTGACGGCGAAACCCAGGGCGAGTGCTACAACGCCCGCGCGAACGGCAGGACTCAGACGAGAAAGACGCATGCGGCTACTATAACGCTCCGGTAAAGGCCGTGCCTAGTCGTCCTTGACGCTCGGCTAGCCAGCAGGTGCGATCTCCAGGCCGACGTGAACCTTGTCGATTCCGCCGCGCACGATCGAGTGCACATAGAACCACGGGGCGTGGTACCAGTACCGCTTGAGGACCGCGTTGTACACCCGCCGGGTCTCTGACTTCGGCAGCACCCGGGCGACGCCCTCCACCTCTTCGCTCTTGGGCTTGCCCAACGCTCCGCTCTTGGCGATCGTCACTCGCGGGGTGTTGTTGATCCGCTTGGTTTTCCACGACCCGTCATCGGTGATCACCAGGAGCTTGTCGCCCTCGGGCACACCCCAGATCGCTGTCGGCTTGGGGCGGCCGTCCTTGGTGAAAGTGGTCAGCAACAGGTACTTGGCATGGATGACGTCCTGAAAT
>DASQRI010000327.1:0-2879 GCA_035642975.1 Mycobacterium sp. | reverse complement strand
CCCGTCGTTCCCGGGCTTTGCCGCACGGCTGTTCGCCACCGACGATGCGGAGTTCTCGGTGGCCCTGGTGCAGGCTTACAACGACTGGCACATCGACGAATGGTGCGGCGCGTACCCGGCGCGCTTCATTCCGATGGCGATACCAGTGATCTGGGACGCCGAGGAATGCGCCAAAGAGGTTCGGCGGGTCGCGAAGAAGGGCGTGCACGCGCTGACCTTCACCGAGAACCCGGCGGCGATGGGCTACCCCAGCTTCCACAACGAGTACTGGAACCCACTGTGGAAAGCGTTGTGCGACACGGACACCGTGATGAACGTGCACATCGGATCCTCGGGCCGGCTGGCGATTACGGCACCTGATGCGCCGATGGACGTGATGATCACGCTGCAGCCGATGAACATCGTGCAGGCCGCCGCGGACCTGCTGTGGTCCAAGCCGATCAAGGAATACCCGGATCTGAAGGTCGCACTGTCCGAGGGTGGCACCGGGTGGATTCCCTACTTCCTGGAGCGCGCGGACCGGACATACGAGATGCACTCGACGTGGACGGGCCAGGACTTCAAGGGCAAGTTGCCCAGCGACGTGTTCCGCGAGCACTTCCTGACCTGCTTCATCAGCGACAAGGTCGGTGTGGCATTGCGCAACATGATCGGTATCGACAACATCTGCTGGGAGGCCGACTACCCGCACAGCGACTCGATGTGGCCGGGCGCGCCCGAGGAGTTGTGGGAAGTGCTGTCCGCCAACAACGTGCCGGACGATGAGATCAAAAAAATGACCTACCAGAACGCGATGCGCTGGTACTCCTTCGACCCGTTCACCCACATCACCGAGGCGCAGGCCACCGTCGGTGCGTTGCGTAAATCGGCTGAGGGCCACGATGTTTCGATCCGGGCGCTGAGCAAGCACGAGCACGGTGGAGCCAACTTCGCGGACTTCGCCGCCAGCGCGAAAGAACTCACCGGCAATAAGGACTGACGAGTCACCGGACTGCCTGACAGCCGGTTGAACTGATCAAAGGAGATTTCGCAGTGCCCGGCGCTGGGATGAACTTTGAGCTGACCGACGACCAAGAGCTGATCCGCAAGTCGGTCGCAGAATTGGCGTCCAAGTTTGACGACCACTACTGGATGGAAAAGGACCAGGCGCACGAGTTTCCGTCCGAGTTCTACCAGGCGATCGCCAGCGGCGGCTGGCTGGGCATGACGATCCCCGAGCAGTACGGGGGCCACGGGCTCGGCATCACCGAGGCGACGCTGCTGGCCGAAGAGGTGGCCAGAGCAGGCGGAGCAATGAACGCCGCCAGCGCCATCCACCTGTCGATCTTCGGCATGCAACCGGTGGTCAAGCACGGTTCCGACGAGCTGAAGGCCCGGACGTTGCCGCCGGTGGCGGCCGGGGATCTGCATGTGTGTTTCGGGGTCACCGAACCCGGCGCGGGCCTGGACACCTCACGCATCACGACGTTCGCCAAGCGCGACGGCGACCACTACGTCGTGAACGGCCGAAAAGTGTGGATTTCCAAGGCGCTCGAGTCGCAGAAAATCCTGCTGCTCACCCGGACGCAGCCCTACGCGGAGGTCACCAAGAAGACCGACGGGATGACGCTGTTCCTCACCGACCTGGACCGCAGCCGGGTGGACGTCCGGCCGATCCGCAAGATGGGCCGCAACGCGGTGAGCTCCAACGAGTTGTTCATCGACGATCTGCACGTCCCGGTTGAGGACCGAGTTGGCGAGGAGGGCAGGGGCTTTCAGTACATCCTCGACGGTCTCAACCCGGAACGGATGCTGATCGCCGCCGAGGCGCTGGGCATCGGCCGGGTCGCGTTGGAGAAGGCGGTCAAATACGGCAACGAGCGCGTCGTCTTCGACCGCCCGATCGGGATGAACCAGGGCATCCAGTTCCCGTTGGCCGATTCGCTGGCCCGGTTGGACGCCGCGGAGTTGATGTTGCGCAAAGCGACCTGGCTCTATGACAACGGCAAACCGTGTGGGCGCGAAGCCAATACGGCAAAGTACCTGTGCGCCGACGCCGGTTTCACCGCGGCTGACCGAGCGCTGCAGACGCATGGCGGCATGGGATATTCCGAGGAGTATCACGTGGCGCGGTACTTCCGGGAAGCGCGGCTGATGAAGATCGCGCCGGTCAGCCAGGAGATGATCCTGAACTTCCTTGGGTCGCACGTGCTCGGCTTGCCGAGGAGTTACTGATGGCCAATCCGCTGTTCGACCTCACTGGCCGATCGGCGTTGGTGACCGGGGCCGGCAGCGGGATCGGTGCCGCGGTTGCACGGACACTGGCCGCCACCGGGGCGGCGGTACTGGTCAGCGATGTCATGGCCGACGCCGCGGCAACTGTCGCGCAACGTATTTGCGCCGATGGCGGCAAGGCCGCGCATTCGTCTTTCTCGTCTCCGACGCTGCCTCCTACATCACCGGTCAGGTGTTGCCGGTGGACGGCGGCATGGTGATGTGATGTCACAAACCGCGGGGCCGCTGGCGGGAATCACCGTGGTGGCCTTGGAGCAGGCGGTCTCTGCGCCGATGTGCACACGGGTGCTCGCTGATTTCGGTGCACGGGTCATCAAGGTGGAGAACCCCAGGGGCGGAGACTTCGCTCGGCACTATGACGATGTCGTCAACGGGCTTGCCGCGCACTTTGTCTGGGCTAACCGCGGTAAGGAGTCGGTGACGCTCGACCTGAAAACCGAAGCCGGGCTCAACATTCTGCATCGGCTGCTGGATCGTGCCGATGTGTTGGTCTCCAACCTGGCGCCCGGGTCGACCGCCCGGCTGGGTATCGCGCCGGCCGATCTGACGGAGCGCCATCCGGACGTGATCGCGGTGGAGATCGACGGGTACGGCCCCGGCGGCCC
>DASQRI010000326.1:0-5762 GCA_035642975.1 Mycobacterium sp. | reverse complement strand
AGCAGCAGCAAACCCGTGCAGTCTCCCGCGGCATAGATGCCGGGCACCGATGTGCGCGACACCCGGTCCACGGTCAGGTAGTTGCCGCGTCCCAGCTCGATGCCCACCCGATCGAGGCCGAGGCCGCTGGTGTTGGGCACCGACCCGATCGTCATCAACGCGTGGCTGCCCTCAACCTGGCGACCGTCGATCAGCTTCACCAGCACCCCGGACGCGGTGCGGGTGACCGACTCTGCCCGCGCATTCTTGACCAGTCGAACGCCGCGCTCGGCGAACGACTCCTCCAACACACGGGCGGCGTCGGCGTCCTCGTAGGGCAGCACTCGGTCGCGGCTGGCCACCACGGTGACATCAACGCCCAATTCGGTGTAGGCGTTGACGAATTCCGCGCCGGTCACACCGGAACCCACGACGATCAGGTGGTCGGGCAGTGCGTCCAGGTCGTAGAGCTGGCGCCAGGTCAGGATGCGCTCACCGTCGGGCTGCGCTGACGGCAAGACCCGTGGGCTGGCGCCGGTGGCGATCAAGACGACGTCGGCGTCGTGGGTACTCGTAGTGCCGTCGGCGGCGGTCGCCTGGATGCGGTGGGTTGCCAGACCGGGACTCTCGTCGATCAGTTCACCTCTGCCGGCGACAACCTCGACACCCGCGCTGACCAGTTCGGAATTGACGTCGGCCGACTGCGCGGCGGCCAGCGTGTTGACTCGTTGGTTGATCTCCGGCAACGAGATCTTGGCGTCGTCGATGTCGATGTCGAAGCCCAACCGAGGCGCCCGGCGCAGTTCGGTGCGCACGCCGGTGGACGCGATGAACGTCTTGGACGGCACGCAGTCGAAGAGCACCGCCGCGCCGCCGACGCCGTCCGAGTCGATGACGGTGACCTGGGCGTGGCGTGCAGCCGCGACCAGCGCCGCCTCATAACCGGCCGGCCCTCCGCCAAGGATCACGATGCGGGTTGCCACGGGGTCTAACCTAGCCCGGCGACGATGCGCGCCGCAGCGCGGCGCGAGGAGGAGCCGGGCAATCAGACTCAGCCAACCCGCCGGATCACCGCCGCGCCAGCGGCAGCCGTTTAAGCTTTCCCCGTGCCGCTCTACGCCGCGTACGGCTCGAACATGCATCCCGAGCAGATGCAGCAGCGCGCACCGCACTCACCGATGGCCGGAACCGGCTGGTTGCACGGCTGGCGGCTGACATTCGGCGGCGAGGACATCGGCTGGGAGGGCGCGCTGGCCACGGTCGTCGAGGATCCGGGCTCGAAGGTGTTCGTCGTGCTCTACGACATGACGCACGCCGACGAGAACAACCTCGATCGGTGGGAAGGCTCGGAGCTGGGCATCCACAAGAAGATCAGGTGCCGAGTCGAACGCGTGTCGTCCGACACGACCACCGACCCGGTGCTGGCGTGGCTTTATGTGGTGGACGCCTGGGAGGGTGGCCTGCCGTCGGCGCGTTACATCGGCGTGATGGCCGACGCCGCGGAAATCGCAGGCGCGCCAAGCGAATACGTGCACAACCTGCGCACCCGCGCGGCGCGCAACATCGGCCCCGGAAGCTAGCCCACTATCGCGCACTGCTCGACGACATTGACCATCAACCGGACCCCGATCGCCAGCGCACGCTCGTCGAGGTCGAACGTCGGCTGATGCAGGTCCAACTGCGGACCCTCGGTCGACCACACCCCGAGTCGGGCCATCGCGCCCGGCACTTCCTCCAGATACCAGGAGAAATCCTCACCACCACCGGACTGCCGGGTTTCGGCCAGCGCGTCCGGGCCGACCGCCTCGATGGCGTGGCAGATGATGCGCGTCGAGACTTCCTCGTTGACCACCGGCGGAACGCCTCGGTTGTACTGCAGGGAGTGCTCGACGCCCAGCGGCGACAGCAATGCGGCCACCGTCTCCCGCACGATGTCCTCGAGGCCCAGCCAGGTTTCCCGGCTTGCGGTGCGGATGGTTCCGGCCAGCACACCGGTCAGCGGGATCGCGTTGGCGACCACCCCCGCATTGACCGCGCCCCAAACCATCACGGTGCTGTTGCGCGGGTCGATGCGGCGCGACAGCACGCCGGGCAGCCCGGTGATCAGGGTGCCCAGCCCGTAGACCAGGTCGGCGGTCAGATGTGGCCGCGAGGTATGTCCGCCCGGCGAATGCAGGGTGATCTCGATCATGTCGGCCGCCGAGGTTATCGGCCCCGCCTTCACCGCGATCTTGCCGACCGCCAGCCGAGGATCGCAGTGCAGCGCGAAGATCCGGCTGACCCCGGACAGCGCGCCCGCGGCGATCGTGTCGATCGCACCGCCGGGCATCAGCTCTTCGGCCGGCTGGAAGATCAGCCGCAGCCCGATCGGCAGCTCCGGCGCCGCCGCCAGCGCCAACGCGGTACCCATCAGGATCGCGGTATGGGCGTCGTGACCGCAGGCGTGCGCCGCGTTGGGCATCGTCGAGGCGTATGGAGCACCGGTTCGCTCGGCCATCGGCAAGGCGTCCATGTCGGCGCGCAACGCGATGCGGGGCTCCTGCTCTGGACCGAAATCGCAGGTCAATCCCGTCCCGCCGGGTAGCACCTTGGGATTGAGCCCGGCGTCGACCAACCGGTCGGCGACGAACTGTGTGGTGGCATACTCCTGGCGGCCGAGCTCGGGGTAGCGGTGGATGTGTCGACGCCAGCCGACCAAGTCGTCGTGGTGGGCGGCCAGCCACGATTCAGCGCTGTCAGTCAGGCTCACAATGCCACCCGCTGTGCTCGCGCCGCCAGCACCCGGTCACGTTCGTCCGGCGACTCGGCAAGACGAACAACGGTGCGCGCCAACATGATTGCGCCGTCGATGACCGCCTTGTCCGCACTGGGACCGGCGGCAGCCGCGGCGAAGTCGGGCTGGTGCAGCGACGCGCCGCCCGCATCGACGGCGACCATCGGATGAATGCCCGGCAGCCGTTGCGTGACGTTGCCCATGTCGGTACTGCCCAGCGGGTGCGCCTTTTCGAGTTCCTCGCCGACCGGTGAACGCCCGAGCCGCGTCATCTCGGCGCGGACGGTGCCGGCCAGCCAGGGGTCGGGCTTGAGCGCGTCGTACATCGGCTCAGTCTGCTCGACGCTGTAGTCGCAGCCGGTGGCCACCGCACCGGACAGGAAGCAGTCGCCTACCTTGGCTTCCAGACCGGCGAGCGAGGACGCCTCGGTGGCGCGCATCGTGTACTGCAGTTCGGTGCGCGCGGGGATGACGTTGGCGACCTGCCCACCCTCGGAGACGATGCCGTGCACCTGCTGGCCGGGCGCCAGCTGTTGACGCAGCAGCCCGATCGCCACCTGCGCGACGATGGCCGCGTCGGCGGCGTTGACCCCCAGAAACGGCGCGGCCGACGCGTGCGCTTCCCGTCCGCGGTATTCCACCCGGACCGCGGACAGCGTCAGCGACCGAGCGGCGGCGATATCCACCGGACCGGGATGCACCATCACGGCCACCGCCAAGTCGTCGAACACTCCGGCGTTGAGCAGCAAGACTTTTCCGCCGCCGAACTCCTCGGCCGGCGTGCCCAGCAGCACAACCGTCAGACCCAACTGGTCGGCGACGTCGGCCAGTGCCAGCGCGGCGCCGACCGCCGACGCGGCGATGATGTTGTGCCCGCAGGCATGACCGATCCCGGGCAGCGCGTCGTATTCGGCGCAGACGCCCACAGTTAACGGACCGCTGCCGAAGTCTGCCCGGAAAGCGGTGTCCAATCCACCGGCGGCCGCGGTGATCTCGAAACCCCGCTCAGCAACCAACGCTTGCGTCTTGGCACAACTGCGATGCTCGGCGAACGCCAACTCCGGCTGGGCGTGGATCGCGTGCGACAGCTCGACGAGGTCGGTGCTCCGATGCCGCACCGTGTCCTCGACGCGATCCAGCGCCGGGGTTGAGGCCATAGTCGCAGTATCTCACCGACGCTCGCCGGCGATCACAACGACGCCGTCGCGCTCGGCTCACATGTCGCGCGGCGTCCGCATATGCGCCTCGGCGCGAAGCCATGCCTGTGCCGGGACAAACCGCTCGTCATCCCAGCTGGCGGATCGCACTTGTATTCGTCCCCGCCAATTTTTCATGATGGCGACGTGGACGGGCCAGCGGATGAAACGACGCAAATCCGGGTGACTTTCCCAGATGGACACCGATCCGCCCCGCCACTCAGTCTGCTTGCCCCACAGCCAAAGCCCGACCGCGCCGCGCATAATCGGCCAGCTTTCCGCGAGCTTCATGCCCAATGCGGCGATCTGTTGCCAGTCCTCCTCGGAATCGGAATGAAAGTCGGTGAAACTCACCACGACTGGGGACTGGCTCCCGTCGGACGGCCCGGGCAGCCAGTCCGTGCTGATGATGCCGCTCCCAGGCGTGATTGGCGGCTGACCAGTCCAGTTCGACTCACCTGTGCGTGCCCGGCGGTCGTCGCCAGCGGCGTGAACGGCGCCGGAGGATGTTGTCGTCATGGCTTACTCTCTGTCATGCCGCTGCGGGTGGCTACGACGGCCGGGTGTTCGCCCACCTCGGTTGGTTTCCACTGCGGGGAGCGGCCGAGATAAGCCAAGATGCGATCGAGGTCGTTGATCGGCTCGGTCGACGGGATCGCCGGGCCAAACGACGCACTGTCAGAGGTGCGGAAGGCTCCGTCCGGCACCGCTAATGCCAAAGGCAATGCGGCGGCCACAACGTCGACCGGAAGCTCATAGGGGTGACCCATCGCGCGAGCGACATCCCAGCCGTGCACGACGTAGTCGACATAGTGAAAACCGATCGCCACTGAGCCCGGAAAAGTTGCGCCAGAGCCAAACTCCGGTAACGCGAACGCCGCATCGAGCAGATCGGTACCGGCGAACGCGTCTAACACCGCAGTGGCGGCCGCAGAATAGGCGCCGGCTGGGTCAACTGCCACCGCGGCAGCGACGCCGTCCGGTTGCCATATCGCCTGGTCGGCACCGCGGCCGCGAGCGGCGGCGGCAAAGCCACGATGCTGGACCGTCATGTGGGTGAGCAGGTCATGCAGATTCCAGCCAGCGCATGGCGTCACCTTCGATAGGTCATCGGCGGTGACGGCCGAGACCACGTCAACAGAGGCCAGTACGGCAATTCGGTGTAACGGCCGCACATCCTGATTCATATGCATGTGCAGACCATATATATATGCATATTATATGTCAACCTTTATCATTCAAATGTGGTGCGAAAGGTGACGCGTCCAGACCTCGCGGAGATGCTGGCACAATTGGCCCGTCAAACCGTGGCCGCCGAGCAGCCAGTGCTGGCGGCGCACGGCCTGTCGATGTGGGGCTACATCGTTCTCAGCGCCCTGGATCGTTCGCCGATCCGCACTCAAGCGGCACTCGCCGACGCGATCGGCGCCGACAAAACCCGCATCATTCCAACGCTCGACGAGTTGCAGGAGCACGGTTACATCGAACGGATTCCCGACCCCGACGACCGCCGCGCGCGCCTGCTCGCGATCACCGAGTCGGGCCGTTCCATCAAAGACGCAGTGCAGGTGGCCATCCAGCATGGGGAGGAGCACTGGCTTGGGCAGCTATCAGCTAGCGACCGAGATGTCTTCCTGCGTGCGCTGCGCCAGCTCACGCTTGGTTGAACGAGTTGCCGGTTAGGCTGCCCGATTGTGAGTGACGGCCCGTCGGACCCCGACGCGCTCGCCCGGCGGGCGGCGCAGTTCATCGCCGACGGCACCGGGGTCGCCGAACACGACGTTGCGATCGTTCTCGGCTCGGGGTGGGCGCCC
>DASQRI010000325.1:0-2145 GCA_035642975.1 Mycobacterium sp. | reverse complement strand
GGCTGGTTTAAGGGGTTCCAGGGGCTTTCGCCGTTCAGCAGCTGGGCGGTATACCGCCGCGCGCTCGCAATGGATAACTCCGCCAATGCTTCCCGGGTCCCACGGTCGCGGATCACGACCACCCGAGCGCCCTGGCGGTTGCCGCCACTGGGCGCGAACCGCGCATTGTCGAGAATCCGCTCCAGCACGTCGTCGGGCAGGGCGTCGTCGGTGAATTCGCGTACCGCGGCCGTGGTGCGCATGACTTCATAAAGGTCCACAGGCCCATGGTGGACTATTGGTTGCCATCTTCGAAAGGCACCGGCACCCGACCACCAAAGCCGTTCGGACATCTAGAGTCCACGGGATGAGCAACCGAGTCGACGCGCAGCGGCGCGATGTCGCGTTCGGCGTCTTAGGCGGACCGACGACCGTCGTCGACATCGGCGGTCGACGGATCGTGATGGACCCGACTTTCGATGAGCCCGGCCCGCACGACTATTTGACCAAGACGGTCGGGCCGGCGGTAGCCGCCGAGGCGCTCGGGTCGATCGACGTCGTGCTGGTCAGCCATGACCAGCATCCGGACAATTTCGACCAGGAGGGTCGGCGGGTGGCGCTTGCTGCGCCGCTTGTGCTGACTCATCCGGGCGCCGCGGGTCGGCTCGGACCGCCGGCTGTCGGCATCAAGCCATTCGAGTCATTCCAGCTTCCTGTCGAGAACGGCTCCAAAGCCCTTACCGTGCAGGCAGTTCCGGCGGTTCATGGGCCGGCTGATGGCCAACGCGACGCCGACGGTCACGTCAACTGCGAGGTGACGGGTTTCGTGTTGTCGGGTGTCGGCGTGCCGACGGTGTATCTCAGCGGCGACAACGCGTCGATCGCCGCGGTCCGCAATGTCGCCGAACGGGTGGGCACCGTCGACGTGGCGGTGATCTTCGCCGGCGCGGCCCGGGTGCAGACCAAGGAGCGCGGCCGTCCGCTGACGATGACGGCTCAACGGGCCGCGGCGGCCGCCGAATTGCTCGGCGCCAGGCTCGTCATACCGGCGCATGTCGACGGGTGGGCGCACTTCAGCGAAGGGGTCGACGAATTCGCGCACGCCTTCGACGAAGCCGGGATCAGCGACGTCCTCGCCGTCGCCCCGCACGGCGAGTGGATCGTGCCGTCGTGGCTGTAGCGGCCTCGAGTTAACCGGACGCGACGACGCCGGCCGACGACCACGGCGTCACTGTCTCGTCGGCGCCGGGCCGGAAGGCGTCGGGCACGTCGTCGATGACATCCCATGTCGCGGTGAGCCGTCCGACGCCGAGCGCGACCGCGCAATGCACGCCGAGCTCGACGAGTTGGTCTTCGGTGAAATGGCGGCGCAGCTCGTCGTAGATGCCGTCATCGATCGCAAGGTGGTTGGTGGCGAACAGGTCGGCGAACTTCAGCGCGGCGCGCTCGGCGTCGGACAGGTCAGGCGCGTCGGCCGGCCGTTCCAGTGAGCACACCGCGTCTTCGGTGAGCCCGTCGTCGATGGCGCTCTGATAGCGGACCGACATGCAGCTTCGGCACTGGTTGTGGAACGCGATGCGCAACCGGACGAGTTCGAGTAGCCGCGGTGGAAGTGTGCCGGACCGCAGAGCGGCGTTGAGGGCACCGAGCGCCTCGGCGACCTTGGGCAGGCGGCCGACGATGGACGCGACGCCCAGGTTGATCCGATCGCCCTGGCCCAAGTCGACGACGGGGATGCCGGCGAATGCCGACGATGCTTCGATACGCGTCATGATTGGCAGTCTCGCACGCGTCTTTGATATCGCATGCGGTGTCGTTCGAAACACCATGTCATGGTTGCTCGCTGGTGCGGACGTGGCGCTTGTGACTTACGTGGCAAAATGCTGTCCCATGACCACAGCGCCGACGAAGCCGACCGTGGCGATCATCGGTGCGGGCCTCGGCGGCATCGCGATGGGCATTCAACTCGCGCGCGGCGGTTATGACTTCACGATCTTCGATCCCGGCGACGATTTCGGCGGGACCTGGCGGAAGAACACCTACCCCGGTGCGGCCTGCGACGTGCCGTCGCACTTTTACTCCTACTCCTTTGCGCTGAACCCGCGGTGGAGCAAGACCTACGCCGACCAGCCGGAGATCCTGAAGTATCTGGAGAAGGTCGCCGCC
>DASQRI010000324.1:0-15616 GCA_035642975.1 Mycobacterium sp. | reverse complement strand
CGACCGGCGACGTCGGCTCACGGTTGTCGGCGCCCGCGAGCACAACCTGCGCGACATCGACGTGTCGTTTCCGCTCGGTGGGCTGACCTCGGTGACCGGCGTGTCCGGTTCCGGGAAGTCGACTCTGGTCAACGACATCCTGGCGACGGTGCTGGCCAACAAGCTGAACGGCGCGCGGCAGGTCCCGGGCCGGCACACCCGGGTCACCGGGCTAGACCACCTGGACAAGCTGGTGCGGGTAGACCAGTCGCCGATCGGCCGCACCCCCCGATCCAACCCGGCCACCTACACCGGGGTGTTCGACAAGATCCGAACCCTGTTCGCGGCCACTACCGAGGCGAAAGTCCGTGGCTACCAGCCCGGCCGATTCTCGTTCAACGTCAAGGGCGGTCGCTGCGAGGCGTGCACGGGCGACGGCACCATCAAGATCGAGATGAACTTCCTGCCGGACGTATACGTGCCCTGCGAGGTCTGCCACGGCGCCCGCTACAACCGCGAAACCCTGGAGGTGCACTACAAGGGCAAGACCATCTCCGAGGTGCTGGACATGTCGATCGAGGAGGCGGCGGAGTTCTTCCAGCCGATCACCGGCATCCACCGCTATCTGCAGACGCTGGTCGATGTCGGCCTTGGGTATGTGCGACTGGGCCAGCCGGCGCCAACGCTGTCCGGCGGTGAGGCACAGCGCGTGAAGCTGGCGTCCGAACTGCAGAAGCGCTCGACCGGGCGCACGGTCTACATCCTCGACGAGCCCACCACCGGTCTGCATTTCGACGACATCCGCAAGCTGCTGGACGTCATCAACGGCCTTGTCGACAAAGGCAACACGGTAATCGTCATCGAGCACAACCTCGACGTGATCAAGACATCGGACTGGATCATCGACATGGGGCCCGAGGGCGGTGCTGAGGGCGGAACGATCGTCGCCGAGGGCACCCCGGAGGACATCGCCGCGGTGCCGGAAAGCTACACCGGCAAATTCCTTGCCGAAACGCTCCGCGCCGCCACGGCATCGACCGCGGCGCCTCGGCGATCGACGAAGCGGCGAAAGGTCAGCGCCTAGCCGGCGGTGTCCTCACGCATCGATTCGCGGATTTGGGCCAGCCGGTCGGATGCCGCCCGCTGCCGGGCCTCGTACTGCTCCTCGACGTCCCGGCCCTCCGGGCTTTCAGCGTCCAATTCGGCTGCGCCGATTGATGTCTCGTACCGGGTCTCGATCTTCTCGCGGACCGAATCGAACGTCGGTACACCGGAGCTCGTGTAATCCGGGTCGACGTCGGGTTGGGTGGCAGAGTTCTGCGACTCGTCGGGCACGGCTTCACGCTACCCGTGTTACCGGCCGACGGGCTCGGCGTGCGGTCCCGGGGCCGACGCGCTGGGCGACCTGGACGGTAACCCAATCCGCGGCACATCGGGGGTGCCCAGCCGGCCGGCCAGCCAGGGCAGCGCCTCGGCGAAAGCATTACTCGCGAAAGGCCAATCGTGCTTGCCCGGCTGAGCCACCACCGCGCAGTTGATGCCGTTGGCGCGGCCGAGTTCGCACAACGTCTCGGCCGCGGTGGCCTGATCGATGGGACTCCCGATAGCGTCCTGACCGCTCAACCCGACCTCGCCGGCATCGGTCACCGAGACACTGTGATGCCGTTTCGGCGGGTTGCTCGACGAAATATCGAACCAGCCCGACACCCCGGAGTATTGACCGTGTCTGGTGATCACGGTGGCCGGATCGAAAGCGGCCCACGCGTCGGCGTTGCCGCCGAACAGCCGAACGATAGTCTGCGCCTTGGTTCCAGCTTCGGGGCCCATGTTGCCCGCGATGTCGACGAATAAGCTGAACAGCTCGGGGTGCATGACCGTGAGATCCAGCGCGCAGGTCCCGCCCATGGACCAGCCGACAACGCCCCAATGCGTCGGTTCTGAGCTCACGCCAAAGCGCGAAACCATGTATGGGACAATATCTTTAGTTAGATGATCGGCGGCATTTCCGCGACTTCCGTTGACACACTCTGTGTCGTTGTTGAACGTCCCGCCGGAGTCGACGAAGACGAACACCGGGGCATTGCCGCCGTGGGCGGCCGCCAGGTCGTCGATCGTCTTCATCGCGTTGCCCGCCCGCAGCCAGTCGGCGGGGGTGTTGAACTCACCGCCGATCATCATTACCGTCGGCAGCTGCGGCGGTGGGGTGCTGGTGAACCACTTCGGCGGCAAGTAGACCAGTTCGCCGCGGTGTTTGAAGTGCGATGCGTCTTCGGGGATCGTCACCGGGACGACGCTGCCGTGCGCAGGCTGGACGCCGGTGGCCGCCATCGCGCTGACGCTGGCCACGTCGGTCTGGTAGGGCAGTGGACCGGCGGTGAGCTGATCCCACGCGGTCTGCACGGTGGGGAAGTAGCCGACCCACACGTTGAGCGTCAATCCCGTGCTGAGCAGACACAGTGGCACGGCCAATAGCGATGCGCAGCGCCGCAACGGGCGCGCGCTGCGCCAGCCCAGCACCACGATCGCGACGGCAGCACCACTGGAGGCGATCCACCACCACAGCAGGTGCGGCGCCGGGTCGTCGGCGAGGCCGTCGCTGGTGATGTGCCAGTGCGCCCAGACGGCCAACGTTGCGCCGAGCGCCGCCGCAATCGGCAGCCCCAACACCCGCCAGCGGTGCGAGCGCCAACCGATCGCCATCAGCAGCATGGTCACGCTGACGGCCTGGACTACGCCGGGGACCCAGCCGTGCATCAACGACGTGTGGTTTTCGGCCAGCGCCAGGATCGCGAGGTTCGCCGTTGAACCCGTCACGAAGACCATTGTGGTCCTTTTTGTGCGCGTTGACCACGACTTTTGCCGATCCGGTACCCCGGAGTCCCAGGTGACGTTGGTTAGCGCGGCTTCGCCAGCGGGAACGGCAGCGTCTCACGGATGCTGCGGCCGGTGATCAGCATGACGACGCGGTCGACACCCATACCCAGGCCGCCGGTTGGCGGCATCGCGTATTCCATCGCCTGCAGGAAGTCCTCGTCGAGTTCCATGGCTTCGGGATCCCCGCCGGCGGCCAGCAGCGACTGCTCCTGCAGGCGGCGCCGCTGCTCGACGGGGTCGGTCAGCTCGCTGTAGGCGGTGCCCAGCTCGACGCCCCACGCCACCAAATCCCAGCGTTCGGCGAGGCCGGCCTGGCTGCGGTGCGGTCGGGTCAGCGGCGACACCGACAGCGGGAAGTCGATATAGAAAGTCGGCTGCTCGGTTCGCTCCTCGACCAGGTGCTCGTAGAGCTCCAGCACCACCGCGCCGGCGTCCCACCGCGTCAGATAGGGGATCTGCACGGCGTCGCACATTTTGCGCAGCTTGGCCAGGCTGGTGTTTGCGTCGATGTGCTCACCGAGTGCCTCGGAAACCGCATCGTGCACCGTCTTCACCGGCCAGACACCGGAGATGTCGATCTCCTCCAGGGAATCATTGGCTGCGTCCGGGCCGGGTCGCATCACCACCTGTGCGCCGTTGGCGGCCTCGGCGGCGTTTTGGATCAGCTCGCGGGCGCCGTCGATCCAGTCGTTGTAATCAGCGTGCGCCTGATAGGCCTCCAGCAAGGTGAATTCCGGGTTGTGGCTGAAGTCAACCCCCTCGTTGCGGAAAGCCCGGCCCAGTTCGAACACCCGCTCCACTCCACCGACGCACAACCGCTTCAGATACAACTCGGGTGCAATCCGCAGGTACAAGTCAAGGTCGTAGCTGTTGATGTGGGTGATGAACGGGCGGGCGGTGGCGCCCCCGTGAATCTGTTGCAGGATTGGGGTCTCGACTTCGAGAAAACCCTTGGCGTTCAGGGTTTCTCTGATCGCGCGCAGCACGCTGCTGCGAGCGGCGATCAGCTCGCGTGACTCAGCATTGATCGCCAGGTCGACATAGCGGCTGCGTATTCGTGCCTCGGGATCGGTCAATCCTTTCCACTTGTTGGGCAGCGGTCGCAAGCACTTCCCGATGAGCCGCCAGCTGCGCACGATCAGTGACTGGGTCCCGGTCTTGCTGTAGCCCATCTGGCCGGTCACCTCGACCAGGTCGCCGAGATCGATGGCCTTGGTGAAATCCGCGGTGCGCCCGTGCTCCAGGATCGAATTCTCCAGCAGCAACTGGACTTCCGCAGACCAGTCGCGCAGCTGGGCAAACAGCACACCGCCGAAGTCCCGGATCCGCAGTACGCGTCCCGACACCGAGACGGTTGTCTGGTCGTCGATGTCCAGCGCTTGGGCCACCGTGTGGCTGGGTGGCTGTCCCACCGGATAGGCGTCAATGCCACTGTCCTGCAATGTCTTCAGCTTTGACAGCCGGACACGCATCTGTTCAGGCAGCCGGCGATCGCCGTCGTCGTCACCGAAGTCGGTCTCCTGCAAGGCCGATACATCCGGTGCCGAGCCGTCCTGATGCAAGAGCCCGGTCGCCAACAGCGTCGGTGGTACCGAGGGGTGATGTCCGGTGTGCTGTTCATCGCGCCGAGTGAAGGGCAGCACAAGAAAGCCCTCGGCGATCGACGAGGCGACACCCACCCGCGGAACCATCCGAGCGTCTTCGTAGCAGGCGTAGCGGGGCACCCAGTCGGGTTGATATTTCATGTTCGAGCGGTACAGCGTCTCCAGCTGCCACCACCGTGAGAAGAACAGCAGGAATCCGCGCCACAACCGCGCCACCGGCCCGGCGCCCAGTTGGGCGCCTTGTTCGAACGCGGACCGGAACATGGCGAAGTTCAACGAGATACGACTGATGCCGATTCGCTCAGCGTGCAGCGCGAGCTCGCTGACCAGGAGCTCGTTGGTTCCGTTGGGGGACTGCGGCGAACGGCGCATGAGATCCAGCGAAACGCCGTTGCGCCCCCAGGGCACCAGCGAAAGCATTGCCACCACAGTGTTTTGGGGTGTGATCGCCTCGACCAACAGACAGTCGCCGTCGGCCGGGTCACCCAGCCTGCCCAGCGCCATCGAGAAGCCGCGCTCGGCGTCGGTGTCCCGCCAGCTATCCGCACGCGCGGTCACCTGCGCCATCTCGTCGGGCTCGATGTCGTGGTGACGGCGGATGCGCACGGTCAGCCCGGCGCGGCGCGCCCGCGTCACGGCCTGCCGGACCCCGCGCATCTCCCGACCGGAGAGCCTGAACTCGGCGGTGTGCAGGATCGCTTCGTCACCGAGTTCCAGCGCGTTGAGGCCTGCCTGGCGAAAGGCTTTCGCCCCCGCCGAACTGGCACCCATGTTCCCGGGCGTCCAGCCGTAGCTCTGGCACAGCGCCAACCAGGCGTCGATGGCCTGCGACCACGCCCGTGGATCGCCGATCGGATCCCCACTGGCCAGGCAGACGCCGACCTCAACGCGATAGGTGATCGCAGCGCGGCCGCTGGGCGCGAAGACCACCGACTTGTCGCGGCGCGTGGCGAAGTAGCCCAATGAGTCGTTTTTGCCCCACAGCTCGAGCAGCCCGCGGATCGCCGATTCGTCCTCACCGGTGAGGGCGTTTTCGGAGCGCTGTGACTGGAACAGCACGATCGCGGCGGCAATCAGCGCCATCGCGCTGAACAGCCCGAAGAGCGCGTTGAGGAAGACGGGCGGCTTACCGGTGAACGATGCCGAGGCGACGACGGCGAACCCCACCACCCGGTTCACCACATAGAACAATCGGTCGTCGGACACCAGCGTTCGCGGGAACGTCTCGACCAAACCCCAGGACAGCAGAATTCCGATCGCCCAGCCGGTGACCAGCACCGCGGCCGCTTTGTACAGCGCACCTTGGCGGACCTTGGCCCAAAACTCGCGGTAGGCCAAGACCAGCACCAATAGCACAGCCAAGTGGAAACCGAGCCCGAGCGTCTCGCCTACCCTCCTCAGCGGGGTGATGTCGTCGGCTGTCAGACCGGCGACGTTCAGTCCCGCGGCTAGCAGCAGGTTCAGCACCAACAGCCACCAGGCGATGCGCTTGCGCGCGGTGAGCGCGCCGGCCAGTAGGGCCAGCACGAACGACCACGCGAAGCTGGTGTCGGGGAAGTTGAAGAGATAGTCGTTGATGAATTCGCGTGGCGCCCTGATGACCCACCGAATCACCGGCGACACGCTGGCGATCAGCGACAGCGTGGCGATGACGCCGACGGTCCAGCCGGCGGCCGCGGGCACCCAGCGAAGCCGAGAACTCGGCTGGCTTCGCGGGCGAGACGCAGTGAGGGTCACAGACCGCGAGGATATTCGTTTCGGCTATGAAATGTGAGTCGACGAAACACAGAATCGCCCGCGTCGCGCGCGTGACCGAGTTGCGATCGTCTGGTGCGCACCGCGCGACGGCGCAGCGTCGGCGGCGGCGTGACTGAGCGTAGCGTCATGACTGGTAGACTCCCATTCGCGACCGTCTCCGGCGAAGGCCAGAGGCAGCAAGTGGAGTCCCACTCCCACCGTTGGCTAACAGATCGTAAAGATCACTGTGAAGGCTCAGCGGTCCGGTCACAGGCACCCCAGCGGTGCCGGTTCTGCATTGCGCAGGCGGCTTCGGCCGTGATCGGTCGGCACCGGGCCCTGCTTAAGCAGGGCTTTTTTGCTGATGGCGTGGCATTCCTATCGCTGACTCCGGACAAACCAGGGGCGGTGGCTATAGGAAACCAAACTAGGGAGGCCCCATCAGCACTGAGACCCGCGTCAACGAACGCATCCGCGTACCTGAAGTCCGCTTGATCGGCCCGGGAGGGGAGCAGGTAGGCATCGTGCGTATCGAAGACGCCCTTCGCGTCGCCGCGGACGCCGATCTCGACCTTGTCGAAGTTGCGCCAAACGCCAGACCACCGGTCTGCAAGATCATGGATTACGGCAAATTCAAATATGAGGCGGCACAAAAGGCACGCGAGTCTCGCAAGAACCAGCAGCAGACCGTCGTCAAAGAACAGAAGTTGCGACCCAAGATCGACGATCACGACTATGAGACCAAGAAGGGTCACGTGATCCGATTCCTGGAGGCCGGATCGAAAGTCAAGGTGACAATCATGTTCCGCGGACGCGAGCAGTCACGACCCGAGTTGGGTTACCGGCTGCTCCAACGCCTGGGTTCCGACGTCGCCGACTATGGATTCGTCGAGACATCGGCCAAGCAAGACGGACGCAACATGACGATGGTGTTGGCACCGCACCGCGGCGCGAAGACACGCGCTCGTGCGGCCGAACAGGCCAGCGGCCCAGCGCCCCGGCCAGCACCGACCAGCGACGCCGAACCGTCGCCGAACTGACACTGCAGAACTGAGGACACATGCCTAAGACCAAGACCCACAGCGGCGCGTCGAAGCGATTCCGGCGCACCGGCACCGGCAAGATCGTGCGTCAGAAAGCCAACCGTCGCCACCTGCTCGAGCACAAGCCGAGCACCCGGACCCGACGGCTGGACGGACGTACCACCGTGTCGGCCAACGACACCAAGCGGGTCAAGAAGCTACTGAACGGCTGACCGGCGCCCTCAAAGCTCCATCGCCGGAACAACCACTACGCCCACACGAGGATAGGAACACCCCCATGGCACGCGTAAAGCGGGCGGTCAACGCCCAAAAGAAGCGCCGCACCATACTGAAGGCCTCCAAAGGCTATCGCGGCCAGCGCTCCCGCCTCTACCGCAAAGCCAAAGAGCAGCAACTGCATTCACTGAACTACGCCTTCCGCGACCGCCGTGCGCGCAAGGGCGAGTTCCGAAAGCTGTGGATCTCGAGGATCAACGCCGCGGCCCGCGCCAACGACATCACGTACAACCGGCTCATCCAGGGCCTGAAGGCGGCCGGCGTCGAGGTAGACCGCAAGAACCTCGCCGAGATCGCGATCAGTGATCCCGCGGCCTTCACCGCGCTCGTCGGTGTCGCCCGCGCCGCTCTGCCCGAGGACGTCAACGCACCGTCCGGAGAGGCCGCCTAAAAAACCGCCCGGCGGAACTGGTCGGACAATCGGATCTCAACCGCACCCGGTGCTCACCGAACGATCGGCCCGGGTGGTCGCCGCGGTCAAACTGCACCGGCAGGTCGTCCGGCGCCGCGCGCAGCGCTTTCTGGTGGAAGGCGCTCATTTGGTCGACGCCGCCTCGGGGCGCGGATTGATCCACGAGATCTTCGTGACCGAGGCGGCCGCGCAGCGGTACGCCACTCTGCTGGCCGGCCAAGACGTCGCGGTCCACATCGTCACGGAGCGCGCCGCAAAAGCGTTGTCGGACACCGTGACTCCGGCCGGCTTGGTGGCGGTGTGCGAGGTGCCCAGTCCCAGTTTGGACGATGTGTTGGCCGACAATCCCCGGCTTGTTGCGATGGGCGTGGAAATCGGCGAGCCGGGCAACGCGGGCACCTTGATCCGCATCGCGGATGCGATGGGCGCCGCGGCGGTGATCTTCGGTGGCTACAGCGTCGACCCCTACAACGGCAAATGCCTGCGTGCTTCGGCGGGCAGCGTCTTCTCGATACCGGTCCTCGTCGCACCGGATACGGGTGCTGCCGTCACGGCGCTGCAGGCCGCCGGGATGCAGGTAATGGCCACCACCGTGGACGGTGAAATCTCCCTCGACGACGCCGATCTCGCGGCACCGACAGCGTGGCTGTTCGGATCCGAGGCCCACGGGCTATCGCCTCAGCTGGCCCAACAGGCCGACCATCGGGTGGCCATCCCGATGTCGGGAGAAGCGCAAAGCCTGAATGTGGCTGCGGCAGCAGCGATCTGCCTCTACCAAAGCGCGCGGGCCCAGCGGGCCGCCCCGGACCGCTAGGCCGCCTTGCCGCGCCCGCGCGCCGGCCGCAACCCGGCGAGCGAGAACGTGGTGTGCACAAGCGACCCGGCGCGCTCGAAGATGACCTTGGCGGGGTGGGTGCGGGGCGGGAAGTAATGCATCGGCAGCCCACGGCGATCCGACGGGGGGGCCACGAAGGTCGGCGCCTCGACCAGCGGGGCGTCGCCGGAAACCCGGCCCTCGGCCCGACGGTAAGCGGACAGCGCACGCGGATGCAACCGGATCTCGTCGGGAACCACCAGGAACGCCAGCTCGACTAATTTGCCGAACAGCCGCAGCACCACTTCGTCGCCCGGCGTCCAGCGCATGCCTGCCTTCTCCCGGACAGCCGGCTCGAACAGCCCGGCCGCGATCCAGCGCTGACCGGCCACCAGCGGCTTGAACAGCTGGTCCCATATCGGTGTGGGTATCAGCACGAATTTCGGTTTGGGAATGCGTATCTGGAAGATGTCCAGGGTCGCCTGGTTGATCTCGAGCTCCTCGCGGCCAACCCGCTCCCAGTACTGCTGGAAGTCCTCCCACGACTTGGGCACCGGCCGCATGCTCATCCCGTACATCCGGTACCACTGGACGTGTTCGTCGAACAGCTGGCGCTTCTCGGCTTCGGTCAAACCGCCGCAGAAATACTCGGCGACCTTGATCACCAGCATGAAGAACGTCGCGTGCGCCCAGTAGAACGTCTCCGGGTTCAACGCGTGGTAGCGGCGCCCGGTGGCGTCGACTCCTTTGATGGTGTGGTGATACTGCTTGATCTGCTCGCCGGTCTTGGCTGCGCGGGTGCCGTCGTAAACGACGCCCATGATCGGGTACACCGAGCGCGCCACGCGTTGCAGCGGTTCGCGCAACAGAATCGAGTGCTCCTCGACGCCGGCGCCCAAATCTGGATACATGTTCTGGATCGCGCCGATCCAGACGCCCATCATCCCGGTGCGCAGGTCGCCGAAGTACTTCCAGGTCAACGAGTCCGGCCCCAGTGGGAAGGTCTGGGCCGGCTTCTCGTCACGCGGTTCGAGCGGCTCGCACGGCGCGGACGTGCGCGATGGCTTCAGTGACACCGTCGTCGTAGTCATCACGGCCTCCTGGTCCCGAGGGGCGATCAGTTCACGATAATGTTGACAACACACGTTGTCCACGATTTCGGGGCGCGTCGCGGCGCGCCGTTATCGAGTGTCGATCCGACCGTCGTAACCCCGTGATCAGGTGGTTTGCCGGGCATGGTGGCGGACACCACCATGACGGTCGTTGCCGGGCTCTCCTGACACGACCTACCCTGAGCGGTGTGGAACTCGGGCCTCAGCCGGCGTCCCGCGAGCCCGAGCAAACGGTGACCACGCCGGATCCGCCTGGTTCGCGACAGCGCCATTCGCCGTCACTACGTGGCGCGGCGGGCTGGCTGCGCAGCACAAATCAGAGGCCGGACGTCATCAAGGTGATCCGGCGGGCGCGTCGTGCCCTGCCCGGCGACCCCGAATTCGGCGACCCACTGTCCACGGCCGGCGACGGCGGGCCGCGCGCGGCGGCACGGGCCGCGGGGCGTCTGCTCGGTGAGCGCGGCGGCGCATCGCGGGAGGTCAGTCTCGGCGCCCTGCAGGTGTGGCAGGCCCTGACCGAAGGGGTGTCACGGCGCCCGGCGAACCCTGAGGTCACGCTGGTGTTCACCGACCTGGTGGGGTTCTCGGCGTGGTCGTTGCACGCCGGCGACGACGCGACCCTGAAACTGTTGCGGCGGGTGGCGCGGGCGGTTGAACCGCCGCTGCTCGACGCCGGCGGCCACATCGTCAAGCGGATGGGGGACGGCATCATGGCGGTGTTCTCCGATCCGCTCGTCGCGGTCGGTGCGGTCGTCGAGGCCAAGCGCGCGCTGAAATCGGTGGACGTCGACGGCTACAAACCGCGGATGCGGGTGGGTATTCATACCGGGCGCCCGCAGCGACTGGCCGCCGACTGGCTCGGTGTCGACGTCAACGTCGCCGCCCGGGTGATGGAGCGGGCGACCAGGGGAGGGGTCATGGTGTCCGGGGCCACGCTCGACCGGCTTGCGCAGGAGGATCTGGACACCTTGGGGGTCATCGCCAAGCGTGCGCACCGGCCGGTGTTCGCGGGCAAAACGCCAGGTCTTCCGGCAGACTTGGCTATCTACCGGCTCAAGCCCGCCAGAGAAACTGTCAGAGATTTATCAGGTTTGGATAATCCAGATGACGAAAGCCCGCAGGCATAGTAGATGGCGATGATATTCCAGGTATTGTCGCGGCTTTCGCGCGTCCGCATCACGCTGGGCTACGCGGCCGTATTGGTCGGCGTCAGCGCCGTTCTCGTGGATCTCGGTCCACGGGTGCGCGCGCAGGTGATTGCGCAGGCCAGCACCAACCTGCACAACCTCGCCCACGGTCACCTGGCCACCCTGCTCGACAGCGCATTCGTCACCGATAGCGGTCCGATGTACTTTTGGCTGCCTTGCTTGGTGTGCCTGCTCGCGCTGGCCGAACTGATTTGGCGTAGCGGTCGGTTGGCCCTGGTGTTCGTCACCGGTCACATCGGCGCGACGCTGCTGGTGGCCGTGGGGCTGACCGCGGCGATCAATTTCGGCTGGTTGCCGCTGTCGATGTCCCGCGCCAGCGATGTCGGCGTGAGCTATGGCGCAGTGGCGGTGCTGGGGGCCTTGACCGCGGCGATACCCAGTCGGTGGCGGCCGGCGTGGATCGGTTGGTGGATCCCCGTCGGCATCGCCGCCGCCGTGCTCAGCGACGACTTCACTGACGTCGGGCACTCGATCGCGTTGGTCCTGGGGATGCTGGTTTCCACCCGGTTGCATGGCCCGGCCCGCTGGACGCTGGTGCGCTACGCGTTGCTAGCGGTTTCCGCGGTCTTCGGGTTCCTGATGTTGGCGCACGACCCCTGGTCGATGCTGGGCGCGGGAACGGTCGGCGTGGTGGGCGCTGTGACGGCCGAGTGGGTCACCCGCATGCGCGCGATCCGCCGGCAACTGGCGGTGGCCGCGTTGACGCCGGAGCCCGCGCTCAACACCTGACGCCCTTTCTAAGGCACTTTCGTCGAGTACAGCCAGGCATCCCACAACTGCTGTAGCGATTCATCGCTGTAGCCGGCGGCCAGGCCGGTGAAGTCGTCGGTGCTCACACTGCCGTGACGGTGTCGAGTCGTCCAATCTTTCAGCAGCGCAAAGAATTTCTCGTCGCCCAACTGTCGCCGCAGCGCGTGCAGGGTCAACGCGCCACGCTTGTAGACCCTGTCGTCGAACATGTCGCGCGGTCCCGGATCGGCCAGCAGCAGATCCTGTGGCGACTGCCGCAGCCGTTCGTGGTACTGGCGGGCAAGGTCGTCGGCGCTGGGGCCACCGCCGTGTTCGGACCACAACCATTCCGCGTAGCTCGCGAATCCTTCGTGCAGCCAGATGTCACGCCACCGCCGCACGGTCACCGAATTGCCGAACCACTGGTGCGCGAGCTCATGAGCGATGAGCCGCTCGCTGGCCCGCGAGCCGTCGCAGTGGTTGGCACCGAATATCGAAATCCCTTGCGCCTCAAGCGGTATTTCCAGCGCATCGTCGGTGACGACCACGGCGTAACCGTTGGCCAGCGGATAGGGACCGAACCGTTCGACGAACAGCTGCATCATCTCGGGTTGGCGCGCGAAGTCGTGGTCGAAGTTGCGCCGCAGCCGCCCGGGCAACGCGGCCTGCATCGGCACCGGCGACTTCAGCCGTGTCATCTCGTAGATCCCGATCTGCAGGGTGACGAGGTAGGTCGAGGTCGGTTCGGGCTGTTCGTACGTCCACGCGGTGCGCGCCGCCCGCGCTCGCCGCGATACCAGCTTGCCGTTGGCCAGTACCCGGTAAGGGTTTTCGGCGCTGATCTGGATGCGATAGGCGGCTTTGGCGCTGGGGTGGTCGTCGCACGGGAACCAGGATGCGGCGCCGTTGGGTTGCCCGGCGACGAGCACGCCGTTGGTCAGTTCTTCGAATCCGACGTCACCCCACAAAGATCGAAGTGGTCGCGGTGAACCGCTGTAGCGCACGACAATTGACATCGAGGCCCCGGTCGCCAGCTTCGACTGCAGCCGGATGCGTAACTTGCGGTCGTGGCGGGCGAAGTGGGCGACCCGCTTGCCGTTGACCGACACCTTCGAGACCGTCAGCGCGTCGGACAGGTCGAGGGTGAACTCCTGCAACTCGGTCAGCGTCACCGCGGTGATCGTCGCCGACCCCGAGAGCCGGTTGATCGCGACCTTGTACTCCAGATCCAATTCGTAGCGTGATACCCGGTAGCCGGAGTTGCCGTTTTTCGGCAGGTACGGGTCGATCACCGCGGGCTCAGCGCTATTCGTGGCCTTCTTCGGGGCCGCTTTCCTGGCAGAGGATTTCACGCCGCGGTGTCCTCGACGCCGCGCCCGGACGGCTTCTTGCCGGTTGATTTACGCACGACGTCGTTCCATGGCCTGATCGGATTGCCCTGCCAGCGTGTCGACGCCGGCACCTCGTCGCCGCGCACCACCAGCGACGCGGGACCGATCGTCACGCCCTCGCCGAGCCGGGCGGCCGGCAGCGCGACGCCGTGCGGGCCAAGGGTCGCTCCGGGCTCTAGCACGACGGTGTCCATTCCCATGATCCGGTCGTGGAACAGATGCGTCTGGACCACGCAGCCGCGGTTGACCGTGCTGCCTGCGCCAAGCGTGACCAGGTCTGCCTCAGGCAGCCAATAGGTTTCGCACCACGCGCCTCGGCCCACGTGCGCTCCCAGCGCGCGCAGCCACATGTTCATCACCGGTGTCCCGCTGGCCGCACGCGCGAACCATGGCGCGGCGACGGTCTCCACAAACGTGTCGGCGAGTTCGTTGAGCCACACGAACGACGACCACAGCGGAAATTCGCTTGCCCTGATCCGGCCAACCAGAAGCCATTTGGCGGCGACCGCGACGGCGCCGGCAAGCGCACCCGCGGCCAGTAACACCAGTCCGCCGCTCAGCGCCGCCCACCAGATGCCGAAGATCCGGGTGAGCAGTTGCAGTGCGCCCAGCACCGCCAGCCCGATCGTGACCGTCACCATCACCGGCAGCAGTCGGCAGACTTCCACGGCCGCCCGCATCACCTTCAACCGCCGTGGCGGCTCGTAGGTGCGAGCTGCGTCGGCCTCGGCGGGACGCCTGCGTAGCCGCATCGGAGGACTGCCCAGCCAGGACGAACCGCGCTTGGCTTTCGCCGGCGCGGCCGACAGCACCGCGACCAGGCCGTCGTCGGGCACTCGGCGGCCGGGCTGCGTGATGCCCGAGTTGCCGAGAAACGCGCGTCTGCCGACGGTGGTCTTGGCCGCGTAGATCCAGCCGCCGCCGAGCTCGTAAGACGCGACCATGGTGTCGTCGGCCAGGAATGCGCCGTCCTCGATCACGGTGAACTTGGGCGTGAGCAGCACCGTGGAGATCTCGGTACCGCGGCCGACCTTGGCGCCCAGCAGTCGCAGCCACGCCGGTGTCAGCAGGCTTGCGTACAGCGGGAACAGGTAGTTGCGTGCGCCGTCCATCAGCCGCTCGCTCGCCCACAGTTGCCACCCGCTGCGGCTGCGCACCGGGTGGTAGCCCTCCCGCAGCGCGATCGAGAGCACCCGCACCGCCGCGATCGTCACTAGCCCGTACACCGCAAGACCCGCCACCGTGGCGCCCGGTGTCCACACCAGTGCGGCAATGACGGCCTGCGAGATGTCCCGAGTGTGTTGGACGCCCACGCCGATCAGCACGAGGCCGGACGCCAGGGCGAGCAACGGCAACCCGGCAAGCAGCACCGAGGTGAGCCCGTAAATGGCGACCCAGTGGATTCTGCGTGCCGGCCGTTCGTCGGGCCATGGGTGTTTGACCCGGCCGGATTTGACCGCGGGCGAGCCCTTCCAGTACTGGCGGCTCTTGACTTTCCCGACGACGCCCGAGCCGGGAGCGACGTCGGCGTTCTTGCCGACGACGGCGCCGGGCAGCAGCGTGGTGCGCGCGCCGATCGTCGCGTCGTTACCGACGGTGACGGGTCCGAGGTGAAACGCGTCTCCGTCGATCCAATGCCCGCACAGGTCCACCTCGGGTTCGACGGCGCTGCGGTGTCCCAGGGTGAGCATCCCGGTGACCGGCGGCATCGAGTGCAGGTCGACGCCTTTGCCGATCTTTGCGCCGAGTGCGCGCGCGTAATACACCAGCCACGGTGCCCCGGCCAGGTTCTCGGCGCCGCTGGCCTCGGCGAGCCGCTCGGCGAACCAGACCCGCAGATGCACCGAACCGCCCCGGCGATAGCTGCCCGGCCGCAGATTGGCCAACAGCAGGCGCGCGAACAGCACCGCGATGGCCATCCGGCCCACCGGCGTGACGAACAGGACGAATGCCACCGCGACCAGCCACCAGTTCACCGCCACCGTCCACGGGACCAGGTGCAGGGCCCGGACGACGTTGTTGCCCAGCGCCAGCCAGGTCACCCACTGCAGCGCCGCCAGCGTCGCCAACGGCACCGACAGTGCGATCTGAGCGGCCTGCGCCAGCCGCGGAGTCGGTCGCACCACCCGCTCGGTGATCTGCGGTGGCGGGTCGAGCTCGTCGAGGAACCCGGCGAGCGAGCCGAGCCGGGGGTGGTCGTACAAGTCGGCGACGGTGACCTGCGGATACCGGTCCCGCAGCGCGGCGACCAGCTGCGCGGCGGCCAGCGACCCGCCGCCGAGAGCGAAGAAGTCGCCCTCCGGACCCTGCACCGCAGCCCCCAGCAGCTCTCGCCACAACCCGGCCACCCACCCCGTCGTGCCGCCCAGCTCGGGCGCTTCCTCGGTGTCACCGCCGCCGGGCGGCGGCCAGGGCAGCGCGTCGCGGTCGACCTTGC
>DASQRI010000323.1:0-8723 GCA_035642975.1 Mycobacterium sp. | reverse complement strand
CCGTGGCTGGCCAAACGAGGCCTGTCCGTCGGCACCTTCGCCGGTTGACCGGTGACCGACCCGAACAACCCCGCACGCCCGCCCGCCCAGCCGCCAAGCGGACCTGTCCGCGCCGGCAACAGTCCTGACAGCGCTCCTCAGACGCGCATTATTCGGCGGGCGCCGACCGGGCCGATGCCACAAGCGGTCGACGACGCTCGCACCACCCAGATTCCGCGCCAAACAACCCCACCGCCGCGCCCCGTCTCGCGGGGTCCACACCCCGGCCTGGCTGGCACGCCGGGCATTCAGCCCAGCGGGACGACGGCGATAGCCGCGTCGGCCGTCAGCATCATCAGCGGCTGGGCCACGTCGGTGGTGGCAACGGACCTGATCGCCGGCTGGTGGAAATCCGACCGGCTGTTCTGCGTCGCGGTGGCGTTTCTCGCGCTGGTGTTCGCACTGTCCACAGTCGGCGGAGTGATCCTGCTGCTGTTGCGTCAACCCCTCAGCCGCTACCTGATCGTGGCCGGCGCGGCGGTCGCGATCCTGACCTATCTGGGCGTATTCATCGCCGGTGCGCGCGTGGCATGGATCGTGCACACCCTACCGATCCTGCCGATCACCAGCGCGGTGCTGACGCTGCTCCCGCGCACCAAGGATTGGCTGCTCGAGGCCTGATCGCCCGGCTAAAGCTTGGCGACGGGGGCGTGGTTGTGCATCAGCTTGACCCGCCCCGAGCTGCCGAAGTCGATCAGCGACATCGCTGATTCCCCAACGCCCGAAACCTCTTCCACGCGACCCAGCCCGTACTTGTCGTGCGTGACCCGGTCACCGGGTGCCAACACCAGCAGCGGGCGCTTGCCGGCGGCGCCACGGGTCGGCGACGGACGCGGCGAGCCGAACCGACCTGCACCGCTCACCGGCGCGCTGAACGACGGGGTGGGATCGCTACGCCGCCAGTCGATGAGCTCTTGCGGGATCTCCCGCAGGAATCGCGACTCCGGGTTGAGCATCGGCTGGCCCCAGGACGACCGAACTTTGGCTCTGCTCACGTACAGCCGCTGGCGGGCGCGGGTGATCCCGACGTAGGCCAGTCGCCGTTCCTCGGAAAGCTCGGTGGGATCGCCCAATGCCCGCATGTGCGGGAACATCCCGTCCTCCCACCCGGTGACGAACACCACGGGGAATTCCAATCCCTTCGCGGTGTGCAAGGTCATCAGCGTCACCACGCCGGCGCTGTGCTCGGGGATTTCATCGGCGTCGGCGACCAGCGACACTCGTTCAAGGAACTGCGCCAGCACCCCGGTGTCCGGCACATCCTCATCGTCGGGGGCTTCCAGTGTCTCGTCGAGTGCCTCGGCGTTGGCCAGATCGATGGCGAATTCGTGTGCGACGCTGACGAGTTCGTTGAGGTTGTCCAACCGGGCCAGGTCTTGCGGGTCGGACGAGGATTCCAACTCCGTGCGGTATCCGGTGCGGTCCAGCACCGCCTCGACCAACTCACCGAGGTCACCTTCGGATGAGTCCAGGCGGCCACGCAGTTCGTCGAGCATCTCGACGAAGCCCGCGATCGCCTTGGCCGACCGGGTGTTCAGCATCGGCACCTTGCCT
The DNA here is from genome assembly GCA_035642975.1 of Mycobacterium sp. GTDB lineage: Bacteria > Actinomycetota > Actinomycetes > Mycobacteriales > Mycobacteriaceae > Mycobacterium. Next base: position 7,130 of record DASQRI010000323.1, on the reverse strand, counting down.
TCGGCGGCGGCCTCCAGCGCGTCGGCGAAACTGGACCCGGTGTTCTCCGCGTACACCGCCACGCAAGCCTCGGCGCGATCACCGATGCCGCGCCGCGGCGTGTTGAGGATGCGTCGCATGCTGACCGCGTCGCCCGGGTTGTCCAGCACCCGAAGGTACGCGACGATGTCGCGGATCTCCTTGCGCTCGTAAAACCGCACTCCCCCAACGACTTTGTACGGAATGCCGGCGCGGATGAACACCTCTTCCAACGACCGCGACGAGTTGTTGGTGCGATAGAACACCGCCACGTCGTTGTAGGTGATCTCGCCGCCGGCCGTCAGCGCATCGACTTCCTCGGCGACGAATCTCGCCTCGTCGTGCTCGTTGTCGGCCACGTAGCCGACGATCAGCTCGCCCGCACCGGCGTCGGTCCACAGACGCTTGTCGCGGCGTCCGGAATTGCGCGAAATCACCGAGTTGGCCGCCGACAGGATGTTCTGCGTGGAGCGGTAATTCTGTTCGAGCAGAATCGTCGTGGCGTTCGGGTAGTCGCGTTCGAAGTCTTCGATGTTGCGAATCGTGGCCCCGCGGAAGGCATAGATCGACTGGTCGGCGTCGCCGACAACGCACAGCTCGCCCGGCGATACGCCGTCTTCGGTTTCGCGGCCGACCAGTTCGCGCACCAGAACGTATTGCGCGTGGTTGGTGTCCTGATACTCGTCGACCAGGATGTGGCGGAAGCGCCGACGGTAATGCTGGGCGATCTGCGGGAAAGCCTGCAGCACCGCGACCGTCTCGCCGATCAGGTCGTCGAAGTCCAGTGCGTTGGCCGCCCGCAACCGGTGCTGGTATTCGGAGTAGACGGCGGCCACGGTGCGCGACAATTCGTCGGCGTGGTCCTCGTCGGACAGGTTGGCCAGGGCCTGCTGCGGATCGATCAGCTCGTTCTTCAGGTTGGAGATGGCGTTGGCCATCAGCCGCGGCGTGTACCGCTTGATGTCCAGGCCCATGTCCTTGCCGATCATCTGCAGCAGGCGTCGCGAATCGTCGGCGTCGTAGATCGAGAAGTTGGAGTTGAGGCCGGCGACCAGCGACGCCTGGTTGCGCAGAATCCGCACGCAGGTCGAGTGGAACGTCGACACCCACATCGACCGTGCCCGCGGGCCGACCAGCGCCGCCACCCGTTCACGCATTTCCGCGGCGGCCTTGTTGGTGAAGGTAATGGCCAGCACTTGACCGGGGCCGACGTCGCGGGCGGCCAACAGGTAGGCGATGCGCCGGGTCAGCACGGCAGTCTTGCCGGAGCCGGCGCCCGCGACGATCAGCAGCGGCGAGCCCTCATGCAGCACCGCCCGGCGCTGTTGGGGGTTCAGGCCCTCGAGCAATTGGTCTGCTTCGGCCTCAGTTACGTGCACACTCATACCTGACTCAACTTACCGCCGTTCGGCGACACCTTTGCGCTGGCAGGCCCTCAAGTGGCACACTCAATTCGTGCTCAGCATGCAGCGTCGATTTTTCTACGGGTACCGGCCAGCGGTGCCCGTGGTTTAGCTGCTTCCCAGAGCCCCGCGGTCCGCTTCCGGATCCGGGGCTCGTCTCTTGTGTGAGGCCCGAAACCGGATGAGACCACAACCCCCACACAACGAGGATCCGGAGTCTGAAATGTCTATCGAAACCGAACCACTGACCGATATCGACGACCTGCGCCAGGAGATCGACCGGCTCGATGCCGCGATCCTGGCCGCGGTCAAGCGCCGCGCCGAGGTGTCCCAGGCCATCGGCAAAGCCCGGATGGCCTCCGGCGGCACCCGGCTGGTGCACAGCCGCGAGATGAAGGTCATCGAGCGCTACAGCGAACTCGGCCCCGAGGGCAAGGACCTGGCCATGCTGCTGCTCAGGCTCGGCCGCGGCCGGCTCGGTCACTGATGCGGCCGGTTAGCCGCCCGTTCACTCTGCCTTTAACGCCGCGGACTACGCAGCCTGGTCAACCTGACTAGGGTCCAAAGGCATGACTGCGGTTGAACAGATCCCCGACGTAACGGCGACCCCGGCCTGGAACGCGCTGCGCGCGCATCACGCCCAGATCGAGAACACTCACCTGCGCGAATTGTTCGACGACGACCCCGACCGGGGCGGCGAGTTCAATGTCACCGTTGGCGACCTCTACATCGACTACAGCAAGCACCGGATCAATCGCGAGACCTTGAAACTGCTCATTGACCTGGCACACGCCGTGGATCTCGAGCAGCACCGCGACCAGATGTTCGCGGGCGTGCACATCAACACCTCGGAGGATCGCGCGGTGCTGCACACAGCTCTGCGACTTCCGCGCGACGCCCAGCTGACCGTTGACGGGCAGAACGTTGTCGAGGACGTGCATTCGGTGCTCGACGCGATGGGCGATTTCACCGACCGACTGCGCAGCGGCGAGTGGACCGGTGCCACCGGTAAACGAATCAGCACCGTCGTCAACATCGGAATCGGGGGCTCGGACCTCGGACCGGTGATGGTCTACCAGGCGTTGCGGCACTACGCCGACGCCGGCATCTCGGCCCGCTTCGTCTCCAACGTCGACCCGGCCGACCTGATCGCCAAGCTTGACGGCTTAGACCCGGCCACGACGCTTTTCATCGTCGCGTCCAAGACGTTCACGACACTGGAAACACTGACCAATGCCACGGCGGCGCGGCGCTGGCTGACCGACGCCCTCGGCGACGACGCGGTGGCAAAGCACTTCGCCGCTGTCTCCACCAACAAGAAGCTGGTCGACGAGTTCGGCATCGACACCGACAACATGTTCGGCTTCTGGGACTGGGTCGGCGGACGGTATTCGGTCGACTCGGCGATCGGACTCTCGGTGATGGCCGCCATCGGCCGAGAAGCCTTCGCGGACTTCCTGTCTGGATTCCACCTCGTAGACGAGCACTTCAGGACGGCGCCCCTGGAAGCCAACGCGCCGGCACTACTCGGGTTGATCGGGCTGTGGTATTCCGACTTCTTCGGCGCCCAATCACGGGCGGTGCTGCCGTACGCCAATGACCTGTCGCGTTTCGCGGCCTACCTTCAGCAGCTGACCATGGAATCCAACGGCAAGTCGACTCGCGCCGACGGGACCCCGGTGACCGCCGACACCGGTGAAATCTATTGGGGCGAACCGGGAACCAACGGCCAGCACGCCTTTTACCAACTGCTACACCAGGGCACGCGGCTGGTGCCGGCCGACTTCATTGGTTTCAGCCAACCCATCGACGACCTGCCCACCGCCGACGGCACGGGCAGCATGCACGACCTGCTGATGAGCAACTTCTTCGCCCAGACCCAGGTGCTGGCGTTCGGTAAGACCGCCGAGGAGATCGCCGCGGAAGGCACGCCGAAAAACGTTGTGCCGCACAAGGTGATGCCCGGGAACCGCCCGACCACGTCCATCCTTGCGACCCGGCTGACCCCATCGGTCTTGGGCCAGTTGATCGCGCTGTACGAACATCAGGTCTTCACCGAGGGCGTCGTGTGGGGCATCGACTCGTTCGACCAGTGGGGCGTCGAGCTGGGCAAGACCCAGGCCAAGGCGCTGCTGCCGGTCATCACCGATGACGCCGCGCCGAAGAAACAGTCGGACAGCTCGACCGACACGCTGGTCCGCCGCTACCGCGTGGAACGCGGCCGCGCCGGCTGACGTTCGGCGAGCAGACGTAAAAGCGCCAATTTCAAGCCGCGGGCGTGTCGGGCGCTTTTACGTCTGCTCGCCAATGTCTATGCGAAGCGCTTGGTCAGCGGCAGCGGCAGGACCCGCATGAGCTGCACCATCGGTCCCCACGGCCACCACGGCACCGCCGCCCGACCCGGCTCGCGTTCGATGGCAGCGACCAACGACTTGACGCCAGTTTCGTTGTCCACCATGAACATTGTGCTCTGCGACTTGGCGGTCATCTCCGACTCGATGTAGCCAGGCTCCAGCACCGACACTGCGATCGGCCCGCTGGCGTATTCGGCGCGCAGCGATTCACCCAGTGAACGCACGCCGGCTTTGCTCGCCGCATAGGCGGCCTTGACGCCGGGCACGCCTTTTCGCGCCGAGCACCGAAGAGATCAGCACCAGATGCCCCGACCCCCGGTTCTTGAACATCTGTAGCGCGGTTTCGATTTGGACCAGGGCGGCCACCAGGTTGGTTTCGATGGTCGCCTTGTTGGCCCACAACTTGCCAGATCCCAGCCGCGCGCCTTTGCCGATGCCGGCGTTGACGATCACCCGGTCGATGCCGCCGAGGGTGTCGGATAACTCCGCGAAGACCTTCGGCACCTGCTCGTGATCGTTGACGTCAAGTTCGGCAACGGCGATCTGGACGTCCGGATACCGTTGCGAGAGGTCAGTTTTGAGTTCGTCGAGCCGGTCGGTACGACGGCCGCACAACGCCAGGTCCCGTCCTTTCGCCGCGAACGCGCGGGCCATCCCAGCGCCCAGGCCGGAACTCGCACCGGTGATGAGGATCTTCTGCCGAGTCACCCGCGCAGCATAGCGGCGATCGCCAGCGCGGCGGAGCCGGGCGCAGCGGGTCGACGCCATCAGCAATAGCGGCGATCGCCGGCGCGGCGGAGCCGGGCGCAGCGGGTCGCCGCCATCAGCAATAGCGGCGATCGCCGGCGCGGCGGAGCCGAGCGCAGCGGGTCACCGCCGTCGGCACCAGCTACTTCAGTAGCCGCGACATCCGCCGGTCGGCCAGCACCTTGCCCCCGGTCTGGCAGGTCGGGCAGTACTGAAACGACTTGTCGGCGAACGACACTTCCCGCACAGTGTCTCCGCACACCGGGCACGGCAGACCGGTGCGGGCGTGCACCCGCATCCCGGATCGCTTCTCGCCCTTCAGTGTTGCCGCCTGTTGGCCGACCGAGCGGCTCACGGCGTCGGTCAGCACCGACACCATCGCGTCATGCAGTCCGGCGAGCTGTGCCTCCGAGAGTTTCCCCGCGGTGGCGAACGGTGAAAGCTTGGCCACGTGCAGGATCTCGTCGCTGTAGGCGTTGCCGATACCGGCGATCACCTTCTGGTCGGTGATGACGGACTTGATCCGGCCGGTGTTTCCAGACAGCAGCCCGCCCAGTTCGTCGACGGAGAGCTGCAGTGCGTCGGGCCCCAGCGCGGCGATGCCGGGCACCTGTTTGGGATCGGTCACGAGCCACACCGCCAGCCGCTTCTGGGTGCCTGCCTCGGTGAAGTCGAAGCCCGGCGCCTCGCCAGGGGTGCCGAGATGGACGCGTAGCGCGATCGGGCCTTTGCCGGGCTTCAGCGGCGCGGCGCCCAGCTTGTCCGACCAGCGCAGCCAGCCGGCCCGGGACAGGTGAGTAATCAGGGTCAGCTCACCGGCCTGCATGCCGAGGTATTTGCCCCACCGATCGGCCCCGGTCACGGTCAGACCGTGCAGGGCGTTGATCGGCGGGTCGAAGGTCTTGAGCACCGACAGCGCGGCGACGTCGACCCGCCCGACGCTGCGGCCGACGGCATGCCGACGCAGGTAGTCGGCCAGCGCTTCGACTTCGGGCAGTTCAGGCATGTCTCCAGTGTGCCGTCAGCGCCGGGCGGAGCGCCGTACGTTGCCGAATACCAGCGACAACAGCCAACTGACGATGGACAACACGATCGCGGCCTTGATCGCCGTCCACCAGAACTCATCGATAGCCAGGCCCCAGTGGGTCGTATGCGCGGTGATCCGGGCGGTGATCCACAGCATCAGCGCGTTGATGACGATATGGAACAGGCCCAGCGTGAGGATGTAGAGCGGGATAGACAGAATCTGCACAATCGGCTTGATGAACGCGTTGACCAGACCGAAGATCACCGCGACGACGAAGATGATGCCGACCCGCTGCAGCCGGGTGTCACCGCCGACGAAGCTGAGCCCGTGCACGATGAGGGTGACCACCCATAAGGCGAACCCGGTCAGCGCGGCGCGAATGACGAACGGCCCCATGCGGGTGAACCTACTCCCTCGATCGCGATGACTAGGTGTAGTTACTCCATGCCGGTACGGCCGGGCGTCCAAAAGGGTTTGGTGCGGATCTGGCGTCTGCCCCAGCCGCGTTCGGTCATCAATATTTTCCGTAGCGTTTGGATTGTCCGGGCTTCACCGGCGAGGTAAGCGACGCCGGGATGGTCGGGCAGTCGAAGCGCGCGCAAGCCGTCGGCAAGCACCACGGAGTTCGCGGCAGAAGCGTCACCACGTTCGACCCGGGTCAGTGGTCGGGCCGGCGCCAGGTGGTCGGTGTCGGCCGCGGCCTCGATGACCCCGTGGACTTCGGCGCTGGGTTGCAGGGATCGCAGCATCGCAGCGAATGCGACCGACGCTGTTTCCTCACCGGCGAATACGTGGTACGGGGCGTTGTTGTTTAACACGAAATTGCCTTGAGGCCGGGTCATGTGGACCTGATCCCCGATTTCAACGGCCGTTGCCCAGCGCCGCGCGGGTGTAACGACCTTCGGGTCACCGTCGTGGTCGAACATCACGATGTCGAGCGTGCCAACGTCGGGGTCCGCGTCGAAGATGGAGTAGGTGCGCAGCGCGTCGTTTGGGCGTAGCCGGAGAAAGGACTCACCCAGACCGGCGACCTGCAGCCGGATGTGTTGGCCCGGCGTCCAGGTCAGTCCCTGTAATCGTGGGCCGCTGAACCGGATACGGCGCATCCTCGGTGTCAGCGCTTCGATCTCACTGACGGTTGCGGATAAAAACATTGCGTCACGCAGCGTGTTGATCAGCGCGAAAGCGTCGGTGATTGTTGGCATGAGAATCTCCCAATTACACGGTGCGAACGGACATTTCGTTACCACGGCCCGGGTCAAAAGGCAGCGGGATGGTGCGGTAACCGTTGTCGGGGTTGCGCACGTAGTCGAGATACGCAGCCGACTCGTCGATGGCGTTCTCCCCGATCACCAAGCCCCCGAGCTCAGATGCGGTTCGAGGAGTTGGAGCACCGGCAGGTACAAGGTGGATGCCCCATCGAGCAATACCAGATCCACGTTGCCGCCAACACCGTCTCGCAGTGTCTCAAGGGCATCGCCGACGCGAATGTCGACGATGTCGGCCAGCCCTGCGGCGCTTAGGCTTTCACGCGCGCGCCGAGCTTTGCTCGGCTCCAGTTCGGTTCCAATCAGTTGACCG